>JALAGW010000328.1 GCA_022712235.1 Brevundimonas sp.
CGGCGGTGTCGATCGTCTCGTCGGTCATCGGGCGGAATATAGGCTCAGGAGCGGCGAACCAGAACCACGCCGCCGATCACCAGGGCGACCCCGGCGATCCGGCCCAGGCTCAGCGGCTGCTTCTCGACCCCCAGGGCGCCGAAATGGTCCAACGCCAGGCTGAGCAGAAGCTGGCCCGCGATCATGACGGTGATGGTGGTGGCCACGCCCAGGCGCGGGACGCCCCAGGCGGCGGAGACCACGAAGGCGCAGCCGTAGAGTCCGCCCATCCACGCCCACCAGGGCAGGGCCTTCATGGCGCCGATGTCCGGCCGCGCCTGCAGGATCATGGCCAGCACGCCCAGGGCCACCGTGCCGACGGCGAAGGAGACGAAGGCGGCGTTCAGCGGCGAGCCGACCGCCGTGACCAGCCGGGCGTTGGTCGGCCCCTGCAAGGCCGTGGCGGCGCCCGCCAGCAGCAAGGTCAGAAAGACAAGGATCGGTGTCTGCATGGGCGGAGCCTACCAGTTCGGATCGGCGGGCGCGTCGCCGAAGATCTCGGCCAGGCGGTCGCGAGTGGCGCGGGTCGTATCCTCGGGCAGGGCGTCGGGGGCGAACCAGCCGATCTCGGCGATCTCGCCGTGACTGGTGCGTTCGGTCAGGTCGAAGGCGTCGATGGCGAAGACCAGGACGTGGTCGCCGGGAAAGAAGCGTTCGTTGGAATGGACCGAGATCAGGCGCGGCTCGCCCCTAGTGATCAGCCCCGCCTCCTCGCGCAGTTCGCGGACCACGGCGGCATGGGTGGTCTCGCCTCGGTCCACCCCGCCGCCGGGCAGCCACCAGCCGTGCAGATAGGTGTGTTTGACCAGCAGAACGCGGCCCTCGCCGTCCGTCGCCACGCCGCGCACGCCCAGCGTCATGCCCCGGCTCATCCGTGAGACGGCGAAGAAGATGTGCCGGGTGAAGGGCTCGATTCGGGTGCGCCAGGTGGTCATGGGGCGACGATAGGCCGGGTGGCGGCGGCTTGAACAGTCGCGCCTGTGCCTCTATGCGAAGCTCTGAACAGGAGACTTCCCATGCTGGCCATCGGCATCATCTTCACCTTCATCGCCGTCATCGCCGCCGTGAACTTCTACGAGTTCGGCCGGGTTGACTGAATCCGTTGCCGGCGCGGGCGGGTTTGACTGGCGGAACGCCGGGGATCATGTCCGCGTCCTGTTGTCGGATGTGGCGGTCGATGTGCGCATCGGCCTGCACCCGTGGGAGCGGCACCCCGAGCGCCCCACGCGGCTGATCGTCAATGTCGAGATGTTCGCCGCCTGGCCTCTGTCGGACGGGGGCTTCATCGATTACGACCGGATTCGCAGTCACATCGCCGGCTGGCGCGGACGTAACCATGTCGAGCTGCTGGAGACCCTGGTCGAGGAACTGATCGGCGTCTGTTTCGCCCTGCCGCCGGTCGAGGCCTGCCGGGTGCGGATCACCAAGCCGCACATCTTCCCCGAGGCCGCCGGCGCGGGCGTGGAAATCTTCCGCCGCAGGCCGGGCTGAATGGGCGAACCCCTGAACAAGACGGTGCTGATCACCGGGGCCGCGCGGCGCGTCGGCGCCGGGATGGCGCGGGCCCTGGCCGAGGCGGGCTGGGACGTGGCCGTCCATCATCGCGGCGGGGCGGACGAGGCGGCGGCCCTGGTCGCCGAGCTGAACGGCCTGGGCGCGCGGGCGGCGGCGTTTCAGGCGGACTTGAACGAAGCGGGCGAGCGCGACGGCCTGATCGACCGCGTGGTCGGCCATTTCGGGCGGATCGACGCCCTGATCAACAACGCCTCCCTGTTCCGCTACGATACCCTGTCGACCCTGACCGAGGCGTCGTGGGCTGAGCATCTGGCGTCGAACCTGACCGCGCCGGTCTTCCTGATCCGCGACTTCGCTCGCGTGATTGAGGCGGCGGACGGGCAGGGGGTGGTGGTCAATATCCTGGATCACAAGGTCGACAGTCCGAACCCGGACTTCTTCGCTTATACGGCCGGCAAGATCGGTCTGGCGGGGCTGACGCGGACCCTGGCCATGGAGCTGGCGCCCCGCATCCGGCTGTGCGGCGTCTCGCCGGGCCTGATCCTGCGCAGCGGCGAGCAGACCGAGGCCGAATACGAAGCGGCGTGGCGCGATACGCCGCTTGGGCGCGGCGCCTCGCTGGAGGACGTGGCGTGCATGGTTCGCTTCATCCTTGAGACGCCCAGCCTGACCGGGCAGAACCTGACTATCGACGGAGGCGAGACCCTGATCGGTCGGGGGCGGGACGTGGCCTTTGACGGGATTCCGGTTCCCTGACGCCGTTCTCGGACCTGCCTTTACTTCGCCGTCGTCCGGGTGTTGATGCGCGAACCCTTCGCGGCGCCTATATGGGGCGACTGCGTTTTCGGAACCCTTGCCCCTGATGCCTGCCGTCCAGTTCACCCGCCGCTTCTCGATGGCGCACCGGCTGATCGCCGATGCGGGGTCGAAGTGCGCCGTGCCGCACGGGCACAATGAGTTCGTCAAGGTGACGCTGGAGCCGACGGCCGAGATCGCCTTCGGCCAGTCGAACCACGCCGCCTCGTTCGAAAACCTGAAGCGACGCTGGCACGGCTTCGTCGACCGCAGCCTGGACCACGCCTTCCAGCTGAACCGCGCCGACCCGCTTCTGGACTGGTTCCAGAGCCATGAGCCGCAGCGGCTGAACCAGGTCCTGACCGTCGACGGCGATCCCACGACCGAGGCCCTGGTCATCGCCCTGTGGCGTAAGCTGGAGGCCATCCTCGCAGCCGAGGGCCTGCCCTTCCGACTGGCCGAACTGGCCATCGAGGAGACGCCGACCAATACGGTGCTGACGCGCGGTCTGACCGAGGCTGAACGGGCGTGGAAGCTGGGCGACTGGTGCGACCGGGCCGATTTCAGCATCAATGACCTCCTGCCGCCGGAGACCTGGTCGTGAGCGCCGTTGTTACGCCCTTCACCGCGTCCGAGCCGCGCCGTCTGGGCCTGACCGTGCTGGTGCGCGGTCTGGAGGTTCAGGCCGCCATCGGGGTTTACGCCCACGAGCATGGTCGCTTGCAGCCCCTGTTTGTGGACGTCGAGCTGGACCTCGGCGCCGCCCCGATCCGCGCCCTGTCCGACACCCTGGACTATGAGGGCGTGGCCCGCATCGCCCGCGATCTGGCGGCCGGCGAGCACATCGCCCTGGTCGAGACCTTCGCCGAGCGCGTCGCCCTGGCCTGCCTGGAGGATCATCGCGTTCTGGCGGTCAAGGTCCGGGTGGAAAAGCCCGGCGCCATCCCCGGCGCGGCGGCGGCGGGCTGCGAAGTCGCCTATTCGCGCTGAGGCCGGTTGCGCGGGGCGATGCGTCCCGCCATTGTCGCGCCCCAGCAAGAGGTTCCGATGGTCCAGTCCGGCGATTACAGCAGCAACAGCGCGGCCTCGTCCGGTCAGGCCGGCGATCTGACCAGCCTCTATGTCGGCTACGCCCTGATCCTGTTCGCCGTGCCGACCTTCGGCGTGGCGGCGGCGATCGGCCTGCTGAGGATGTGGCGCAAGGCGCCGCCGTCTGATCCCCTGGCGCGCAGCCATTTCATCTTCCAGCAGCGGACCCTGTTCGCCGCCGTGGCCGCCATCATCGGCGGAGTGGTGCTGATCCTGATCAACGTCGGGGTCTTTGTCCTCTTCGTCATGGCGGTGTGGACCATCGTGCGCGGGGCCCTGGGTCTGAAGGACCTGCTGGAGGGCCGCGCCATCCGTCATCCCCTTCGTCTGTTCTACTAGAGGCCGATCATGACCGATCAGATTTCCGAGGCGCGCGGCAACGGGCGCGACGGGGCCGTTCTGGCCTGGATCCTCTATATTCTGTCGATCCCCAGCGCCAACATCCTGGTCCTGGTCGGACTGATCGTGGCCTATGCCTGCCGGGGCTCGGCGACGGGGCTGGCGGCCCAGCACATCGAGGCCCAGATCAAGCTGTTCTGGTCGGTCTTCTGGATCAGCATCGTGCTGTGGGGCCTGATCGCGGTCAGCGCCGTGGCCTCCATGCTGCTGATCGGCATTCCCTTCCTGATGCTGTTCGGCCTTCTTTTGCTGCTGGTGTCGATCTGGTTCACGGTGAAGAGCGTTCTGGGTCTGCTGGCCTTGCTGAACGACAGGCCGGCCTGATTTCAGGAGCCGTCATGACCGCCTTCCGCGACCAGCCCGCCGACCGCCGTTTCCAGCAGGAGTTCGCCGACGCCGACGGGAACCCGCATCCCGTCTGGGCCGAGTATGCGGTGCGCGGCCACGCTCGGGTCATCTTGCACGTCGAGGCCCACCCGGCCCTGCGCGGCTCAGGCGCGGCGGGGAGGTTCATGCAGGCCATGGCCGAGCACGCTCGGGCCGAGAAACTGACCCTGATCCCGCACTGCAGCTATGCGGTGGCGTGGCTGAAACGGCATCCCGAGTTTTCCGACGTCGTCGGGTGAACCTTTTAGCCGTCATCCCGGAAACGGCGCAGCCGCTATCCGGGACCGCGAGAAAGGCTGACGGCGGCGTCCTGGGCGGTCCCGGCTCTGCGCTGACGCTTCGGCCGGGATGACGGTGAAGCATGCGCTCAAGCAGCGAGGCTCCGCGAGCCGAGCGATAGCGCCCTTCAAGCCATCACGGATGGCTCTTGGCGATGATGGCCTTCATGGTTTCGGCCTTGGCGGGCAGGTCCTGGACCAGGCGGTGGGCCAGTTCGCGGGCGCCGACGGGATAGGCGTCGCCGCCGTCGGCGATCTCCTTGGCCATGTCGGCGGCCTTGAGCAGGACTTCCTCCAGAGCTTCGACCTGTTCGAGCGCCAGGGCGCGCGCCTCGGCCTGGAGGCGTTTGACGCGCTCGGCTGTGGTCTCGGGCGCACGCATCAGGTCATAGACCTCGGCCTCAGGCGAAGAGACGACGCGCAAATTGGCGCGGGCCTCGGTGTCGGGGTTGCTCGATTTGGTCATCGTGTATCTCCGTAACGCACCATGCCGCATTTTCGCCGCAAGGTCGCAAGCGATTTGCGGCCAAGCTTGCGGCAGGCGGCCCATGTTGCACCGACGCATCATGAATCGGGGATGAAGGGCGGCGCCTTGCCGCAGGCGACCGCCGCGTCGTGCTTACGCTGGAAGGCGGCGGTCGAGTTTACCGCCCCTTCCTGAACGCCTCCGCCTTTTCGGCCGCAGCCTCCTTGCGCCAGCGCTTCGGGGCGGACTTGTCGACCTCCTCGCCGGCGCCGGTGAGGGCTTCGTTGGCGAATTCGAGGTCGAGGAGCTTCATGCGCTTGATCTCGTCGCGCAGGCGGGCGGCTTCCTCGAACTCGAGGTTGGCGGCGGCCTCGCGCATGCGGCCTTCGAGGTCCTTGAGGGCGGCCTGGAAGTTGGAGCCGAGGAAGGGCTTGGCTGCCTCGGCGACGTCGGGGCGGGTCAGCTGGTCGAGGTCGCGCGACTCATAGGGGCTTTCGAGGATGTCCTTGATGTCGCGCTTGACGCTTTCGGGCGTGATGCCGTGTTCGAGATTATAGGCCTGCTGCTTGTCGCGGCGGCGGTTGGTCTCGGCGATGGCGCGTTCCATCGAGCCGGTCATCTTGTCGGCGTAGAGGATGACGCGGCCGTCGACGTTGCGCGCTGCCCGACCAATGGTCTGGATCAGGGAGGTTTCGGAGCGCAGGAAGCCCTCCTTGTCCGCGTCGAGGATGGCGACCAGGCCGCACTCGGGGATGTCGAGGCCCTCGCGCAGCAGGTTGATGCCGATCAGGACGTCGAAGGCGCCGAGGCGCAGGTCGCGCAGGATCTCGATGCGCTCAAGCGTGTCGACGTCGGAGTGCATGTAGCGGACCTTCACGCCCTGTTCGTGCATGTATTCGGTCAGGTCTTCGGCCATCTTCTTGGTCAGGGTGGTGACCAGGGAGCGGTAGCCGTTGCGGGTGGTGGCCTTGACCTCGTCGATGACGTCGTCGACCTGGTTGCGGGTGGCGCCGGAGACGGGGCGGATCTCGACCGGAGGGTCGATCAGGCCGGTGGGGCGGATGACCTGCTCCACGAAGACGCCGCCGGTGCGCTCCAGCTCCCAACTGCCGGGGGTGGCCGAGACGTGGACCGTCTGGGGCCGCATGGCGTCCCATTCGTCGAACTTCAGCGGGCGGTTGTCGATGGCCGAGGGCAGGCGGAAGCCGTATTCGGCCAAAGTGGACTTGCGACTGTAGTCGCCTTTGAACATGGCGCCGATCTGGCCCACCGTGACGTGGCTTTCGTCGACAAAGAGCAGGGCGTTGTCGGGGATGTATTCGAAGAAGGTGGGCGGGGGCTCGCCCGGCGCGCGACCGGTCAGCCAGCGGCTGTAGTTCTCGATGCCGGCGCAGGAGCCGGTGGCCTCCATCATCTCCAGATCGAAGCGCACGCGCTGCTCCAGCCGCTGGGCCTCCAGCAGCTTGCCGTTCTCGTTCATCCAGGCGAGCGTCTCCTTCAGCTCCTCCTTGATGCCGGTGATGGCCTGGTTCAGCGAGGGGCGCGGGGTGACGTAGTGGCTGGCGGCGTAGACGGTGACCTCGTCCAGCTCGGCGGTCTTCTTGCCGGTCAGGGGGTCGAACTCCTGGATCGACTCCAGCTCGTCGCCGAACAGCTGGATGCGCCAGGCGCGGTCTTCCATGTGGACGGGGAAGATCTCCAGCACGTCGCCGCGCTTGCGGAACATGCCGCGCTCGAAGTTCAGGTCGTTGCGCTTGTATTGCAGGGCGATGAGGTCGGCGCGCAGCTTGGCCTCGTCGATGACGTCGCCGACCTTCAGGGTGAAGGTCATGGCGGTGTAGGTCTCGACCGAGCCGATGCCGTAGATGCAACTGACCGAGGCGACCACGATGACGTCGTCGCGTTCCAGGATGGCGCGGGTGGCCGCGTGGCGCATCCGGTCGATCTGCTCGTTAATCGAGCTGTCCTTCTCGATATAGGTGTCGGTCCGGGGGACGTAGGCTTCGGGCTGATAGTAGTCGTAGTAGCTGACGAAATACTCGACCGCGTTGTCGGGGAAGAAGGCCTTGAACTCGGAATAGAGCTGGGCGGCCAGGGTCTTGTTGTGGGCCAGGATCAGGGCCGGGCGCTGGGTCTGCTCGATGACCTTGGCCATGGTGAAGGTCTTGCCCGAGCCGGTGACGCCCAGCAGGACCTGATCGCGCTCGCCGGCCTCGGCCATGGCGGACAGTTCGGCGATGGCGGCGGGCTGGTCGCCGGCGGGGGTGTATTTCGTCTCCAGCCGGAACTTGCCGCCCTTCTTCGTCCCTTCGCGCGAGGGGCGGTGCGGCAC
>JALAGW010000041.1 GCA_022712235.1 Brevundimonas sp.
CCGACGAGGCCATCGAGCGGTTGAACGACGGCGAGGCGCCGAACGAGGGGATCGCGCGCAAGCGCATCGCCCTGACCGCCGAACTGCTGGGCCTGATCGGGGCCAGGGAGGCGCAGCGCACGGTGCGGCGGCGGCTGACGGTGGCCGGGGCGCCGCCCAGCGTCGCGGTCGAGGCTGCGACCTCGGGAGCCTCGCGTCGGCGCGCCTGATCCGCTAGACGCGGGGCATGACGATCTTCTGGATCATGACGGGACTGGCTGCGGCGATGGCCGGGCTTCTGGTGCTGGCCGGCGCGCGACGCGGGGCCGACGCGGAAAGCCTGGTGGACCGCGACGCCGCGGGACGCGAGCTGGCCGAGCTGGACCGGCTGAAGACGCGCGGCCTGCTGGACGAGGCGGGCTGGACCGCCGCGCGGGCGGAGGCCGGACGGCGGCTGCTGGCGGCGCGCCGCGACGCACGGGCGCCGGTGGTGGGCGCCAAGGATCGTCTGTGGGTTCTGGCCGGGATCGGCGTGACGGCGGCGGTTTCGCTGGCGCTTTATCTGGGGCTGGGCGCGCCGGGCATGGCGGATCAGGCCTATGAGACGCGGGTGCGCGACTGGGCGGCCTCGCCCGAGACGCTGGAACCGGCCCAGGCGGCGGCGGTCATCGGCCGCATCGTCAAGGATCGGCCTGACGACCATCAGGCCCTGACCATGCTGGGCGCGGCGCGGTTCGAGGCGGGCGACCCCATCGGCGCGGCCTCGGCCTTCCGCCGGGCGCTGGCGATCCATCCGGACGACGCCCAGAGCTGGGCGCGGCTGGGCGAGAGCCTGGTGCGGGCCAACGAGGGCGCGGTCGGCGGCGACGCCGAGGCGGCCTTCGTCGAGGCGCTGAAGCATGACCCGGATCAGCTGGGCGCGCGTTATTTCCTGGGCGAAGCGGCGCTGAAGCGCGGCGACAAGGCCGGGGCGGCGGCGGTCTGGGGGCCGCTGATCGCGGCGCTGGAGCCGAACGATCCGCGTCGGGCCGACCTGCAAACAAGACTGGGCGGGGCTGGATGAGCCTGCGCTGCAACCCTTCTGTGATGTCCTGAGATGAGCTGGCTTCCCAAATCGCCCAAGGCGCGGCGGCGTCTGTGGATCGTGGCTGCCGCGGCGCCCGTGCTGGCCCTGGCGGTCGGCCTGTCGCTGTGGGCCATGAAGGACAATGTCACCTACTTCTTCTCGCCGTCCGAAGTGACCGAGGAGGCCGCGCCGGTCGGCCGGGTGATCCGTCTGGGCGGGCTGGTCGAGGCCGGCAGCGTGGTCAAGGGCGCGGACGGGACGGTGGTCTTCGTCGTCACCGACAACGCCGGGACGGCCAAGGTCAGCTATCACGGGGACCTGCCCGACCTGTTCCGCGAGGGGCAGGGGATCGTGGCGCAGGGGTCGTTCCGGCCCGACCGCGTGTTTGAAGCCAGTCAGGTGCTGGCCAAGCACGACGAGACCTATATGCCGCGCGAAGTCGCCGACCGTCTGAAGGAAAAGGGCGAGTGGCGGCCCGAGACCGGCGAAGCCCCGCCAAGCAACGCGAGCCGCAGCCTGTGATCGTTGAACTGGGGGCGTTCGCGCTGATTCTGGCGCTGGTTCTGGCGGCGCTGACCACGGCGCTGGCGACGGCGGGACGGTGGCGGCTGAGCCCCGTATTGGCGGGCGCGGGGGGCGGCGCCCTGATCGCCTCGGCGGCGGCGACGGCGCTGGCCTTTGCGGCCCTGATCTACGCCTTCGCGGTGTCGGACTTCTCGGTGTCGAACGTGGCTTTGAACAGCCATACCGACAAGCCCATGCTCTACAAGGTCGCCGCCGCCTGGGGCAGCCACGAGGGGTCGCTGGTGCTGTGGTGCCTGGTCATGACCGGCTTCGGCGGGGCGCTGGCGCTGGCGCGCGGGCTGCCGTTCGGGCTGAAGACCTCGGGCGTGGCGGTGCAGGGCGCGCTGTCGACCCTGTTCCTGGCCTTCGCCGTTTTCACGTCCAACCCGTTCGTGCGTCTGGACCCGGCATCGGTGCAGGGGGCGTCGCTGAACCCTCTGTTGCAGGACCCGGCGCTCGCCTTCCATCCGCCGCTGCTTTACGCGGGCTATGTCGGGTTTTCGGTCTGTTTCTCTCTGGCGGTCGCCGCCCTGATCGAGAAGCGGGTCGATCCGGCCTGGGGCCGCTGGGTGCGGCCGTGGGCCCTGGCGTCCTGGGCCTTTCTGACGGTCGGCATCCTGCTGGGCTCCTTCTGGGCCTATTACGAACTGGGCTGGGGCGGCTGGTGGTTCTGGGACCCGGTAGAGAACGCCAGCTTCATGCCATGGCTGGCGGGCGCGGCCCTGCTGCACTCGGCTATCGTCACCGAGCGGCGCGGGGCGCTGGCGGGCTGGACCGTCTTCCTCGCCATCCTGGCCTTCACCTTCTCCATGCTGGGGGCCTTCCTGGTGCGCTCGGGCGTGCTGACCAGCGTCCACGCCTTCGCCGTCGATCCGCAGCGGGGGATGATGCTGCTGGCCATCCTCGGCGTAGCGGCGGGGGCGGCCTTCATCCTGTTCGCCCTGCGCGCGCCGGCGATCCGGTCGGGCGCGGCCTTTGCGCCGATCAGCCGTGAAGGCGCGCTGGTGCTGAACAACCTCTTCCTGACGGCGGCGGCGGCGACGGTGCTGCTGGGGACCCTGTATCCGCTGATCCTCGAAGGGATTTCGGGCGCGACGATCTCGGTGGGGCCGCCCTATTTCAACGCGACCTTCGTTCCCCTGCTGGTGGTCGCCTGTCTGATCCTGCCCGCCGGGCCTCTGCTGGCGTGGAAGCGCGGCGACCTGAAGGGGGCCATGCAGCGG
>JALAGW010000329.1 GCA_022712235.1 Brevundimonas sp.
CCCAGGACCCGTCCACCCCGTCGAACGTGGGCCGCGATGTCCACGTCCCAGCCCTGCGCCCGCAAGAAGGCCATATCGGCCAGCGTCGCCTTGGTCCCCGGCAGGATGATCAGGTCCGCATCCCCCGGCAGGGCCTGCCCCGGCGGCACGAAGCCAAAGTCCACGCCCGGCTCATGCCGCAACGGATCGAAGTCGTCGAAGTTGGCGATGCGCGACAGCATGGGCGCGACGATGCGGATGCGGCGCTCCGCCCCCGCTCCGGCCGTGCGATCCAGAACCACCGCGGCCTCGGCCGGCAAGGACCGGGCGTCGGCCAGCCATGGCGCCATGCCCAGATCGACCCACCCGGTGCGCCGCGCGATTTCGGCGCGACCTTGATCAAATAGCGCAGGATCGCCACGGAACTTGTTGATCAAAAAACCTTTGATCATTCCGCCATCCGCCTCGTCCAGCACGGCGCGGGCGCCGACCAGGGCGGCGATCACATGGCCCCGGTCGATGTCGCCGACCAGCACCACCGGCACGTCGGCGGCGCGCGCGAAACCCATGTTGGCGATGTCGCCGGCGCGCAGATTGGTTTCGGCCGGACTGCCCGCACCCTCGACGATCACCAGATCGGCTTCGGTCTTCAACCGGCGAAAACTGTCCAGCACCACGTCCAGCAGCGCGGCCTTGTGGTCCTGATAGCCCGCCGCCTGCCAGACGCCCTCTACCCGACCACGAACAACCAGTTGCGCGCCCGTGTCGCTCTGCGGCTTCAGCAGCACCGGGTTCATGTCCACGCTCGGCGGCGTGCGACAGGCCAGAGCCTGCAAGGCCTGGGCGCGACCGATCTCGCCCACGCGCCCCTCGGCGTCGGGCAAGGTGACGGCGGCGTTATTGGACATGTTCTGCGGCTTGAACGGCCGCACCGTCAGGCCGCGATTGGCGAACAGGCGGCACAGGCCCGCGACCAGCACCGACTTGCCCACGTCCGAACCACAGCCCTGAATCATCAACGCGGCCATGCGAAACCTCCTGCGATCAGAAGCAGCATCAGAACGGCGCAGGCCACGCCATAGACGCGAAGGCCGCGATGAAGATCATGCGCACGCGGTCGCGCCCAGTCGCCGAAATCAGGTCGATAGGTCATAACGCCCTCATAGCGAACCGGACCGCCCAGTCGAACGCGAAGCGCTCCAGCCATCGCGGCTTCGGTCCAACCAGCGTTGGGCGAGGCGTGCTTGCGCGCGTCGCGCCACATGATGCGCCAGCCCTGCCAGCCGCCGAGCGCGATCAGCGCTCCTGCGATCCGGGCTGGAACCCAGTTCATCACGTCGTCGGTCCGGGCCGCCGCCCAGCCGAAGGCCCGCCAGCGCGGCTCCATATGGCCGATCATGCTGTCGGCGGTATTGATCGCCTTATAGGCGAACAGCCCCGGCAGGCCGCCGATGACGAACCAGAAGACGGGCGCCACCACCCCGTCGCAGAAGCTCTCGGCCAGGCTCTCCAGGGCGGCGGTCGCGACCTCGCCCTCGTCCATCGCCTCGACGTCACGACCAACGATCATGCCGACCGCCAGACGCGCGGCGGGCAGATCGCCCGCCTTCAGCGGCTGGGTCACAGCGAGGACGTGATCGAACAAACTGCGCGCCGCCAGCCCCGTCGCGCCGCAGATCAGCAGCATCGCCAGTTCAGGCCAGAAGGGCGCCGTGGCGGCTAAGCGCTCTATGCCCCAGCCCGCTCCACCCGCCACGACCAGCAGGATCATGACGGTGAGGACACCCAGAACCCTCCGCGTGCTTGCCGACCATTCCGTGTGGTTCCCGCACCGTTCCAATTCGGCGATCAGGCCGCCGATCCAGACGACCGGATGGTTCAGATGACGCGGCCATCCGACCACGCCCTCGACCAGCGTAGCGCCGGCGACGATCCAGGGCGTGGGCAGGCTGCTAGCGGGCACGGCCGACCATCTCCAGCACCGGGCCGCGCATGCCATCCAGAGTGCGCGCCTCGACGCCGTACGCCGCCTTGAGCACCTCGGGCGACAGGGCCTCGGCCGGGGCGGCGTCGGCGATCACCCGCCCCTCGGCCAGAACGATCACCCGATCCGCCACGCGCAACGCCGCGTCGAGATCGTGCAGGGTCAGGACGACGCCCTGCCCCTCCTCGTCCGCCAGTCGCCGGAACAGGTCGCAGGCGTCCAGCACATGACCGGGGTCCAACCCCGCAAGAGGCTCATCGGCCAACAGCCATTGCGGATCGCCCGCCAGCGCCCGCGCGATCAGCAGCCGCGCCCGCTCGCCACCCGACAGGGTCGAGACGATGCGATCGGCGAAGCCTTCCACCCCCGCCACGGCCATGGCGCGAGCCACGGCGACCCGGTCGTCCGCCCTCAGGCCCCAGGCGCCGACGTAGGGCGTGCGGCCCAGGCCGACGAAAGCGCGTCCCTCGACGGCCCAGGCGATCTCGGCGTTCTGGGGCAAATAGGCGATGCGACGCGCCCGCTCTCGCGACGGCAGGTCGCGCAAGGTCCGGCCGCCCAGCGTCACCCGGCCCGCATCGGGCGTCCGTAGGGCCCCCAGACAGTCCAGCAGCGTCGACTTGCCCGCCCCGTTCGGCCCGACCACCGCCGTCACCAGCCCAGGTGCAAAGGCCGCGTCGACACCGTTCAGAACCGTCTTGTCCCCCAGCCGGACGGACAGGTTTTCCGCACACAGAAGGCTCATGCCAGCTTCCTCCGCATGCCGATCAAGAGTGCGAGGAAGAAGGGCCCGCCCAGAGCCGCCATGGCGACGCCCAGCTTGATCTCGGCCGCCGACGGCGTCAGCCGCACCAGAATATCCGCCGCCAGCACAAGGGCCGCTCCACCTAGCGGCGAGGGCAGTAACAGGCCGCCAGGTCGCGCGCCGACAATGGGCCGCAGCAGATGCGG
>JALAGW010000330.1 GCA_022712235.1 Brevundimonas sp.
AACCTGGGCCTACGCTGCGGGCAAGTTCCTGATCGACCCGATCTGGTGGATGTTCCTGTTCTGGCTGCCCGACTTCCTGGGCAAGAGCTACGGCCTGGACTTGAAGACCTTCGGCCCGCCGATCGTGGCCATCTACCTGCTGTCGGACGTCGGTTCTGTCGGCGGCGGCTGGCTGTCGTCGCGGTTCATGCACAAGGGCATGAGCCTGAACAAGGCGCGCAAGCTGACCATGCTGATCTGCGCCCTGTGTGCGGTTCCGGTCGCCTTCGCCGCCTTCGCCTCGAACCTGTGGATCGCGGTGGCGATCATCGGTCTGGCCACGGCGGCGCACCAGGGCTTCTCGGCCAACCTCTACGCCTTCCCCGGCGATGTCTTCCCGCGTGGAGCCGTGGGCTCGGTCGTCGGCATCGGCGGCATGCTGGGCGGCATCGGCGGCATGATCATGGCCAAGTACGCCGGCTTCGTCCTCGACAAGATC
Organism: Brevundimonas sp.; assembly: GCA_022712235.1. Taxonomy (GTDB): domain Bacteria; phylum Pseudomonadota; class Alphaproteobacteria; order Caulobacterales; family Caulobacteraceae; genus Brevundimonas. Next base: position 479 of record JALAGW010000330.1, read on the forward strand.
GGCACCTACACCCCGATCTTCGTGGTGGCGGCCTCAGCCTATCTGGTGGCGCTGCTGGTGGTTCACATCATCTCGCCGCGATACGAACCGGCCAAGGTCTAAGGATCTGACGCCGAGAGGGGCGCTCGTCTGAGGGGGCGGGCGCCCTTCTTCAATTCTGGAGGAGGCGGACGTGAAACTGCATCGACGGGGGTTGCTGACGATGGGCGCGGCGGTCCCGGCTCTGGCCGCGGCCTTGCCCGCTGTTGCGAAGGCGCAAGCCGTCGCGCCGCCCGATCCGACCGAAGTGATCCGCCTGTGGCCGCAAGGCGCGCCGGGCGGGCAGGGGGTGACGGTCACGCCCGTCGTTCCCGAACGCTCGACCGATCCCGCCTATCGCGACCGCTACGCTCAATACACCACCGACCCGATCATGACGGTGATGCGGCCCGAGCGGCCGAATGGATCGGCCATGCTGCTGATCCCCGGCGGCGGCTATCGCTGGTCTGTGCTGGACAAGGAGGGCTTCGACGTCGCCCGCGTCTTCGCCGCCAGCGGCACGACCTGTTTCGTCCTGCGCTATCGCCTGCCGGCCGACGGCTGGGCGGCGGGGGCGGACGCGCCCTTGCAGGACGCCCAGCGCGCTATTCGCCTGATCCGCAGTCGGGCGGCGGAGTTCGGCGTTCGCCCCGACAGGATCGCGGTTCTGGGCGCCTCGGCGGGCGGACATCTGGCCGGATTGGCCAGCGCACGGACGGATGCGACCTACACCCCGGTCGACGCGGCGGACGAGGTCTCGCTGCGCCCAGACCTGACAGTGCTGATGTATCCGGTGGCGACCATGAGCGACCCGCATGTTCACGCCGGATCGCGGACCCATCTGCTGGGCGAGGCGCCGAGCGCGGCGCGCATCGCCGCCTATTCTCTGGAGCAGATGAACTGGACTGATGCTGCGCCCGTCTTCCTGCTGCACGCCATGGACGACGCCTCGGTGCCGGTCGAGAACAGTCTGATGCTGCTCACCACGCTGAAGGCGGCGGGTGTGAAGACCGAGGCCCATCTGTTCCAGGAGGGCGGCCACGGCTTCGGCGTTCGCCTGATCCAGGGGCGGCCGGCGCAGGTCTGGCCCGAGTTGGCGCGAGCCTGGGCCGCCCGTCTGGACTTTCCGCTCTAGGTCCCCGGCTGGATGTAGGGGATGGCGGAGAAGAAGGCCCGCTCGTCGCCGCGCGGGTCGTTCGCCATCCGGGGCGCCACGTCGAACAACAGGGTCTGTCGGGTCGGCAGCTCATAGCGGTCCCAGCGCGGCAGGCCCGCGTGATTGGGATCGCCGGTGCGCGCCAGGGCGATGAAGGCGTCGCTCATCTGATCCGACACGGCCTGAGCGCCCGGCCCTTTCGTGCGCGACCCCGGCGCGTTCACATTGTCGAACACCAGGGGAATGTCGGCCGTATGGAAGGCGCCCTTGCGGCCCGACGTCGTCTCGCCGGGGAAGTCCAGTTGATAGACCCAGGCGGGCGCTCCGGCCCTGGCCCGTTCTTCGGCCTCAATCACCGCGCCGCGCCATGAACGCCCGGCCGTGGTGGCGGCGATCAGGACCTGATCCGGAGACCAGTCCGGATGCATCCGGCGGTAGCCTGCGATGACGGCCTCGGGCGTGATGTCGATACGCATGACGCCGGGCGACAGCCGGGCGGGCAGGGTCTCCCACGTCAGGCCGAGGTTCTTCGGATCATTGCCCATGAAGCCCAAGGTTTCCTCGCGCGTATTGCCGATGATCATGGGGATGGTCAGGCCCTGCGGCGCCGCGTCGGGATAGAAGGGGTGGCGCGGCAGGTTCCGGAAATCCAGCACCGGCCCGAAGTAGAGACCGCCGTAGCCGAGGATGGGGTCCTCGACGCCCTGGGCTTCCAGCAGGCGCTCGACCGGCAGGTTGGCGGCCTCATGAGCGCGATCCGGCGTCAGGCCCAGAGCCTTCAGCCAGGCGGTCGCGCGGGCCGTGGCGTTGAGGGGGCCGGACGCCGTGACCTGCTGTCCGCTCATGGTCGCGGCGCGATGGAACAGGCCCTTGGCGGCGGGCATGGCCATCAGGGTGGCGATCTTGGCCCCGCCGCCCGACTGGCCGAAGACCATGACCCGGTCCGGGTCGCCGCCGAAGGCCGCCACATTGTCGCGCACCCAGCGCAGGGCCAGGATCAGGTCCAACTGGCCGACATTGCCCGAGTCCTCGAACCCCGGCGTCAGCCGCGCCAGATAGGCGTAGCCCAGGGCGTTCAGCCGGTGGTTCAGCGTCACCACCACCACGTCGCCGCGCGCCGCCAGTCGCGTCCCATCATAGAGGGGATCGGACCCCGATCCGCTCGAATAGGCCCCGCCGTGGATATAGACCATGACCGGCCGACGCCCCGCGTCGAGACCGGGCGTCCAGAGGTTGAGGAACAGGCAGTCCTCGCTCTGGTTCGGTTCGCCGCCGCGCTGCGGGCTGGCGGCGCCATAGTCGAAGGCGGGGGCCGGATCGCGCCAGGGCGTCGGCGGCTCGGGCGGCTGGAAACGTCGCGTCGGCGCGCCGTAGCGCACGCCCTTGAAGACGTTGATCCCATCCTGGCGCCGCCCCACGACAGGTCCCGCCGTCGTGACGGCGCGGGGGTCTCGCGGCGCGGCATGCGCGGTCGTCGCCGTCGCCGTAACGGCCAGACCCGCCAGAACCGCAGCGCGTCGCGTCATTCCCATGGTCACCCTCCCAAGAAACCGGTGTCATGACTGTAGCAGGCAACCGCTTCGCGGCTCCAGAGGCCCGCTGGGACGAGCGCCCGGCGCCAAACCTGTCCAATCTGTAACTTGTCGGAGGGGTGGCGAAGCCGTCAGTGTGAAGTGTCTTTTACACATGCGGGGGGCGCTTCATGCTGACGATCAACAATCTGGTCCATGTATACGGCAACGGGACACGGGCTCTGGACGACGTCAGCTTGACGATCCCCACCGGAATGTTCGGCCTGCTGGGCCCGAACGGGGCAGGCAAGTCGACGCTGATGCGCACCATCGCCACCCTGCAGAGCCCGACCTCGGGCGAGATCCGCTTCGGCGATATCGACGTGATCCGCCAGCCGGAGCAATTGCGCCGCACCCTCGGCTATCTGCCGCAGGACTTCGGCGTCTATCCGCGCGTTTCGGCCTACGACATGCTGGACCACATGGCGGTGCTGAAGGGCATCGCCGACGGCAAGGCGCGCAAGCAGACGGTCGAGGCCCTGCTGAACCAGGTCAATCTGTGGAGCGTCCGCAAGAAGGCCCTGGCCGGCTTCTCGGGCGGGATGCGTCAGCGTTTCGGCATCGCCCAGGCCCTGATCGGCAATCCGCGCCTGATCATCGTCGATGAGCCGACCGCCGGTCTGGACCCGGAGGAGCGCAACCGCTTCCGCAACCTGCTGGCCGCGATCGGCGAGAACGTGGTGGTCATCCTGTCGACCCACATCGTCGAGGACGTGGCCGACCTGTGCCCGCGCATGGCGGTGCTGGCGGGCGGCAAGATTCAGCTGGAAGGCGCGCCGCTGGAGCTGATGAAGCAGATGTCCGGCCGGGTCTGGAAAAAAGCCATCGCCAAGGAGGCCCTGCCGGAGCACCGCGCCCGTTTCGAGGTTATCTCGACGCGCCTGTTCGCGGGTCAGACCGTGATCCACGTCCTGGCCGACGCCAAGCCGGGCGAGGGCTTCGAGCCGGCTTCGGGGGGGCTGGAAGACGTCTATTTCTCGACGCTGGCCGCCTCGCGTCGCCCCGCCGCCGCTCAAGCCGCCTGAGGCCCGGATCATGTTCGGGAAAGTCGCGGCCTTCGAGTTCCGCTATCAGCTTCGCCAGCCCGCCTTCTGGGTTATCTCCATCCTCTTCTTCCTGCTGAGTTTCGGTCTGGTCGCCAGTCCGAACGTCAGCCTGGGCACGGGCGGCAACGTCTTCAAGAACGCGCCCTATGCGATCGCGCAGGCCCATCTGGCCTTCAACCTCTTCTTCATGCTGGCGACGACGGCCATCGTCGCCAACGTCGTGGTGCGCGACGCCACGACCGGCTTCGGTCCCATGATCCAGTCCAGCCGGCTGTCGAAGTTCGACTACCTCTATGGACGCTTCCTCGGCGCCTTCGCCGTGGTGGCCCTGGCCTTCCTGTCGGTCGCTCTAGGCATCCTGATCGGCACATTGATGCCCTGGGTGGACAAGGAGACGGTCGGGCCGTTCCGTCCGTTCGATTATCTCTACGGCTTCGTCGTCATGGGTCTGCCGGGACTGCTGTTCAGTTCGGCGGTCTTCTTCACCCTGGCGACGGTGACGCGCTCGATGATGGCGACCTATGTCGGCGTCGTCGGGGTATTCATCCTCTATATGACGACGACCACGGTGTTCGGCTCCAAGCCGGAGCTTGAGACCCTGGTGGCCTGGCTGGAGCCCTTCGGCGCCGGCGCCTATGGCCTGGCGACCAAGTACTGGACGGCGGCCGAGCGGAACACGATCAACGCCCCGCTGACCGGTCTGCTGCTGGGCAACAAGCTGTTGTGGCTGGGCGTCAGCCTGGCCTTCCTGGCCGCCGCCTTCCCGCTGTATCGTCCGTCGCCGCGCGGATCGAAGCTGCGCAAGCAGGAGAAGCTGAAGGCGATGGCCGAGGCCGCGTCTGACGCCGCCACCCCCGTCGCGCCGCTGGCCGCGCCGTCCTATGGCTTCAAGGCCGGCTGGACGCAGCTGGTCTCGCGCACCGTCTTCGAGATGAAGACGGTGTTCAAGAGCCCCGCCTATGTCGTCATGCTGGCCTTGGGCTTCGCCTTCGGCATCGCCGTCCTGTTGTTCGCGGGCGAGCTCTATGGCGCGCCGGTTCTGCCGGTCACGCGCGTGGTGATCGAGACCCTGGGCGGTTCGTTCGGCCTGATCGTCATGATCATCTCGATCTACTACTCGGGCGAACTGGTCTGGCGTGACCGCGAGCGGCGCACGCACGAGATCATCGATTCCACCGCGACGCCCGACTGGACCTTCCTGCTGCCCAAGACCCTGGCCCTGATCCTGGTGCTGGTCTCGACCCTGCTGGCCGCATCGCTGGCCGGGATGATCGTTCAGACGATCAAGGGCTACACCAACTACGAGATCGGCAAATACCTGTTCTGGTACGTCGTGCCGCAGTCGATCAGCTTCGCCCTGACGGCGGTGCTGGCCATTTTCGTTCAGGCGCTTTCGCCCAACAAGTTCGTCGGCTGGGCGATCATGGTGGTCTATCTGATCTCGACCATCGTCCTGTCGAACATGGGCTTCGACCACGTTCTGTACCGCTATGGTTCGGGCACGGGCATGCCGCTGTCGGACATGAACGGTCTGGGCAAGTTCGCCGGCTACGCGGCCTGGATGCAGGCCTATTGGTCGAGCTTCGCCGTTGTCCTGCTGGTCGTCGCCTACGGCCTGTGGCGGCGAGGAGCGGAGACGCGCTTCATGCCGCGGCTCAAGCGTCTGCCGCGTCGCCTGATGGGACCGGCGGGCGTGATCGGGGGCGTCGCCCTGACCGCCTTCGTGGCGCTGGGCGTCTATACCTACGTCAACACCAACGTCTGGAACGAATATCGCAGCCGCGATCAGCAGGAGCAGCTGATGGCGGACTATGAAAAAACCCTGCTGAAGTATGAAAAGACGCCTCAGCCCGCGATCACCGACGTCAAGCTGGACCTGGACCTCTATCCGCACCAGCCGCGCCTGACGACCAAGGGGACCTATGTCATCGAAAACCGCACGGGCGCGCCGCTCAATGAGGTGCACCTGCGCTGGAACCACGGTCTGAAGATCGAGAAGATCGACGTTCAGGGCGCGACCCTGGCCCAGGAGTGGCCGCAGTTCGAGTATCGCATCTATCGTTTCGCCACGCCTATGCAGCCGGGCGAGAAGCGGGCCATCGCCTTTGAGACGGTGCTGGAGCAGCGCGGCTTCAAGAACAGCGGCGACACCACGCGGATCGTCGACAACGGCACCTTCGTCAACAACGGCGAGTTCGGCCTGACCATCGGCATGGGCCGCGACGGCCTGCTGTCCGACCGGGCCAAGCGCCGCAAGCACGGTCTGCCGGCCGAGCTGCGGATGGCCAAGCTGGAGGACGAAAGCGCGCGTGGTCACAACTATATCGGCGCCGACTGGGTCAACGCCGACATCACCGTGACCACGGTGGCGGATCAGACGCCGATCGCGCCGGGCTACAAGGTGTCGGATGTGACGAAGGACGGCCGACGCACGGCCCGCTTCGTCACCGAGGCCCCGGTGCTGAACTTCTTCTCGGTTCAGTCCGCCGACTATCAGGTGGCCAGGCAGCAGCACGGCCCCATCGAACTGGCCGTCTATTACCACAAGGGGCACGAGCGGAACGTGCCGCGGATGCTGAACGGCATGAAGTCGGCGCTGGACTACTACGGCGCGGCCTTCAGCCCCTATCAGTTCCGTCAGGCCCGGATCATCGAGTTCCCGGCCTACGCCAGCTTCGCCCAGGCCTTCGCCAACACCATGCCCTACTCCGAAGGGCTCGGCTTCATCGCCGACCTGAGCGACGAGGAGAAGATCGACTACGTCACCTATGTCACCGCCCACGAGGTCGGCCATCAGTGGTGGGCGCACCAGGTCGTCGGTTCGGATCAGCAGGGCTCGACCCTGCTGTCGGAATCCCTGGCGCAATACTCGGCGCTGATGGTGATGGAGAAGCTCTACGGACCCGACAAGATCCGCCGCTTCCTCAAGTATGAGCTGGACCGCTACCTGCGTTCGCGCGGCATGGAACGGCTGGAGGAGATGCCGCTGATGCGGGTCGAGAACCAGCAGTACATCCACTATCAGAAGGGCGGCCTGGTCATGTATCTGCTGCGCGATCAGATCGGCGAGGAGGCGGTCAACCGCGCCCTGCGTCGGGTGCTGGCGCAGTATGCCTTCAAGTCCGCGCCCTATCCGCGCTCGCTGGACCTGGTTGCGGCGCTGCGCGCCGAGGCCCCGGCCGACAAGCAGGCCCTGATCACCGACCTGTTCGAGAAGATCACCCTGTATGACGTGAAGACCAAGTCGGTCACGGCGACCAAACGCGCCGACGGCAAGTGGGACGTCGCCCTGACGGTCGAGGCTCGCAAGCTCTACGCCGACGGCAAGGGCGAGGAGACCGAGGCTCCGCTGAACGAGACCTTCGACGTCGGCCTGTTCTCGGCCGAACCGGGCAAGGGGGCGTTCGACCGGAAGTCGGTCATCCTGATGGAGCGCCGTCCCCTGCGCAGCGGAACCCAGGTCTTCCGCTTCGTCACGGACCAGAAGCCGGCCTTTGCGGGGATCGACCCCTACAACCGCTGGATCGACCGCAACTCGGACGACAACGTCAAGCCGGTCGGCTGACGCCTGAGCCTTCTCCTCCCGCTGCAAGGCGGGAGGAGGGGCCTACGGCGAGTTAATCTCGCCGCCTCATTTTAGACTCGATCCGCTACGCATGTAGCGCTACAAATGTAGCGTCAACCGATGCGGAGAGTCCCAGTGATCGAGTCCCTGCCCAGACGCGAACGCGAAGTGTTCGAGACCCTGTGTCGACTGGAAACCGGCACCGCCGCAGGCGTGCGCAACGCCCTGACCGACACGCTCAGCGATTCCGCTGTCCGCACCCTCCTGGCTCGGCTGGAGACCAAGGGGCTGGTGGAGCGAGAAGCGGGGGCCGAGGGCTTCGTCTATCGCCCCGTGCCGCGCACCGAGACGGTCGCCGCCGGCGCCCTGCAGCGCATGATCGACACCTTCTTCGCCGGCTCCGCCGCCAGCGCCGCCACCGCCCTGCTGGGCATGGGTCAGCGCCTGACGCCCGATGAGGCCGCCGCCCTGGAGCGCGCCATCGACGAAGCGGTGGAGCGTCAGCCATGACCCTGGCCCTTTTCCTGTCTCTGCTGGTCAAGTCCAGCCTGATCGCGGCGGCGGGTCTGATCGTCGCCCGCATCGTCGCGCGCCGCGCCGCCGACCGCGTGGACAT
>JALAGW010000331.1 GCA_022712235.1 Brevundimonas sp.
GCTTCTTGCGGCCCGGCTCGAACAGGCCTTCCTCGCGCAGCCGCCCCTTCAGCCGCTCCAACTGGGCCAGAAGCGCGCCGGCGCCGGCCGCCTCCATGCTCTCGATCACGATCTGATAGGACGACCGCGCGGGATAGGAGGTGATCTTGCCGGTGACGATGACCTCCAGTCCGCTTTCCGGCTGGGCCCCCAGGCCCCGGACCACGCCCTTCCAGATGACGCCGTCGATGGCGGCCTTGTCGTCCTTGAGCGTCAGATAGACATGGCCCGAGGCGTGGCGGTTGACCTTGGAGATCTCGCCGCGCAGGCGGACGTGACCGAAGCGGTCCTCCAGCGTGCGCTTCAGCGCGAAGCTGAGCTCCGAGATCGACAGGGGCGGATTGTTGTCGCGCGCGGCGGCCGGCGCCTCGGCGGGGCCTTCAAAAGCATAGTCGTCGTCGGAGATCATGGCGCGACCTTAGCCCGTCTTGTCGCAGGCGGGAACGGGGCGGGGCCGCGCCCGTTAGCTTGACCATGGAACCCGCCGATCCGCCCGGAACCGACCCGACCGAGCGCGCCCCGCGCGAGCAGCAGATGTCGCGCCGCAGCAATGCGCCTTCGGTCAGTCCGTGGCTCGTGATCGGCGCCATCCTGTTGCTGGGGGCGGCGATCTATGTCGCCTCGGCCCTGTTCTGAAATGAGGAAGACCGATGAAGATTTCCGCTCTGACCGTCGTTTCCGCTGCGGCCCTCATCCTGGCCGCTTGCGGCGACAATCGCACCGACGATGTCGTCCAGCCCCCGGCGCCGGGCGCCGAGCCTGCTCCGGTGACGGAAGCCCGCGCCGATGCGGCGACGGCCGAGGCCGCCCTGGCGTTCGGCATGTCCCGTTCGCAACTGGAGGACGCCGACCTTCTGTCCGCTGACAACACCGACCTGGGCGACGTCGAAGCCCTGGTCCTGAACGCTTCCGGCCAGCTGACGCACCTGGTGGTCGAACTGGAGGGACCCGACGACGTCAAGGTGCAGGTTCCCGTCGACCAGGTTCGCGGACTGACGCGCAACAACGGCGCCGACAAGGATCTGGCCACGGATCTGACGGCGCAACAGCTCGCGGCCCTGCCGCGCTGGACGCCGCCGGCCCGGTAACCCTCTCTTCGCTTGACCGCGACGGCTGAGCCGGTCATTGCGCGAGCATGAATATTCTGCTCGTCGGATCGGGGGGGCGTGAACACGCCCTGGCCTGGAAGATCGCCCAGTCGCCGCTGGTCACGCGGCTCGTCGCCGCGCCCGGCAATCCCGGCATGGCGAAACACGCCGAGCTCAAGCCCGAGATCAAGGCGACCGACGCGGAAGGCCTGGCGGCCCTGGCGCGCGAGAGGAAGGCGGACCTGGTCGTGGTCGGCCCCGAATCGGCTCTGGCCGAGGGGCTGGCCGACCGGCTGAATGCGGCGGGCGTTCCCTGCTTCGGTCCGACGGCCAAGGCGGCCCAACTGGAAACCTCCAAGGCCTTCTCCAAGGCCTTCCTGCAACGCCACGGCATCCCCACGGCGGGCTATGGCGTCTATGAGGACATGGCCGAGGCCAAGGCGGCGCTGAACAACTACGCCGCCCCCTATGTCATCAAGGCCGACGGCCTGGCGGCAGGCAAGGGCGTGGCCATCAGCCCCGACAAGGCGGACGCCGAGGCCGAGATCGAGCGCATGCTGGGCGGGCGTTTCGGCTCGGCCGGGTCACGCGTGGTGATCGAGGAGTTCATGGACGGCGAGGAGGGCTCGCTGTTCGCCCTGTGCGACGGCCAGCGGGCGGTCCTGTTCGGCGGCGCCCAGGACCACAAGCGCGCCTTCGACGGCGACCTAGGTCCCAATACGGGGGGCATGGGGGCCTATTCCCCGGCGCCGGTCTTCACCCTGGAACTGGTCCAGCAGGCCGACGAGCGCGTGGTCCAGCCGACCATCCGCATGATGGCCGCCGAGGGCGCGCCCTATCGCGGCGTCCTCTACGCCGGCCTGATGGCGACCAGCGAAGGCCCCAAGGTGGTCGAGTTCAACGCCCGCTTCGGCGACCCGGAATGCCAGGTGCTGATGATGCGCTTCGACGGCGATATCGTGCCCCTGCTGCTGGCCTGCGCGCGCGGCGACCTGACCAAGGCGCCGACGCCCCGGTTCAAGGACGGCGTGGTCATCACCGTGGTTCTGGCGGCCAAGGGCTATCCCGACAGCCCGCTGGAGGGCTCGGTCATCCGTGGCGCCGATCAGGATTTCGGCCCCCACGTCCAGGTCTTCCACGCGGGGACCCGCAAACGCGACGACGGCGCCCTGGTGGCGGCGGGCGGCCGGGTGCTGAACGTCTGCGCCCATGGCGCCGACATCGCCGAGGCGCGCGCTCGCGCCTATGAAGCCATCGCCAAGATCGACTGGCCCGGCGGCTTCCACCGCACCGACATCGGCTGGCGGGCGCTGGAACCGCGCTAAGCGGCAGATCGTTGAGCGGACGCTTTACTCTCTCGGCATGACGACCTGCCTCGTTTCCCCTTTAGGAGACCGTGTAAGCCTGCGTGTCGATGTGTTCGCCGCTCATGAACTGCTGGATGGTGATCCGGCTGCCTTCGATCTTGTAGCGAATGGTGTCTTCCGAGCGCCAACGCCCCGGCTGACCACCATCCACTGCGCGCCAATCAACGTTGTCCGCATTTACGCGGCATTCGTTTGTCCAGACTGTGCCGTCATCGCGCGTATAGCGGACACGCGTGATCCCGCCAGTTTGGCTCAGGACGCGGATGATCGACGGATCACGTCCCATGACGTTGGCGATAGCGGCGCGACAAACCTTGCCCTTCTGAGAGTCCGTGAGGCTGGCAACACTTGCCATTGCAGCCGCCTCACCCACCTCCGGTTTAGGAACAGCGGCGGCATCTAGCGCTGCCGCGTTTGCAGCCTCTAGGGCAGCCTGTGCATCGAGAGCCGCGTCGTTGCCCTGGTCTCGCTCCGCACTGTCTTGCCCGCTACAAGCAGCCAGCATGGCGGCGAGACTGATCCCGATAATTCTTTGCATGCTGGCCCCAATCGTTGATGAACGAACAGCGATAGGGGGAGAATCAAAAAATTGAAATCGGGACGTGCGCTAATGAGTTGGGTGTCCCGGCTCAGTTGGCCCTCAGGTCATGGCGAACAGAAGCCGCCCCTCGCCCATGCGCTCGCGCAAGGGGACCAGGTCGGCATGGGACACCGAGAAGCAGCCGTAGGACCGGCCCAGCTTGCCTTCGCGCGCCAGGAAGGCCGGGTCGGCGTAGTCGGCGCCGTGGATGATGATGGCCCGCTCGCGCGCCCGGCTGTTGGAATACTCCAGCCCGTCCAGCAGGACGTTCGGCCCCTGCTGCGAGCCCCAGTTGGCGCCCGCCGTGGCGTAGGCGCCGATGGACGACATGTGGCTGTCCATTTCGTTCGAGAAGCGCTGGGCGAAGCCCGAGTGCGTCGGGTCCGACCCGCGGCCGTGGCTGGTGCGATAGGCCGTGACCCAGCCGCCCTCCAGATCGACCTCATAGAGGCGGTCCTCGCCCGAGAACTTCTGGAAATCGACCAGATACATCCGGTCGCGCTTGCTGATCTTGTGACCGTGGGTGTCCAGGGCGGCGTGGGCGCGCTCCATCAGGTCCTTGCGGACGACGCCGTGCGGATCGACGATCGGGCCGCTGGCCTTGGCCACGGAAACGGGCTGCGGCGTGACGGTCGGAACCGGAACGACCGGGAGGCTGGCAGGCGCGGCGCCGGCGAGCTGGAGGTTGGTGGTCGAAGCGGCGGAAGAACATCCCGCCAACAGGGCCGAACCGCCCAGGATCAGGCCACGTCTGGAAAGCCGCATGCGACGCCCCTCGCACGATTAAACAACTGTATCGGCTTGTTTCACAAAGCGCCGTAACGACGCAACCTGAGCCTTGGCGAAAGCCGCCGAGCCGTTAAGGTGCCGCCCGTAGTTCTGGGAGGGACCGATGAAGAAACTGGCTCTGATTGTGACCGCTGCCGTTCTGGCCGCCACCTCGGCGCAGGCGCGGCAAGCCCCTGCGGTCGCAGCCGTTTCGGCGGAACAGCCGACCACGTTCGTCCAAGTGGGGCGACTTCTGGCCGATCCGGCCAGCGGCCGGGTGCTGCGCGATAAAACTCTCGTGATCAGAGGGAACCAAGTCGTCGAAATCCGCGACGGCTTCGTCGGCGAGGGCCAGGTGGTCGATCTGCGCGGCGCCTTCGTCCTGCCCGGCCTGATCGACAGCCACGTCCACCTGACCAGCCAGCAGAACCCCAACGGACGTCTGGAGGAGGTGACCCAGTCGACCGCGACCCAGGCCATGGTCGGCGCCCGCTATGCGCGTCGCACCCTGAACGCCGGCTTTACCACGGTCGCCGACCTGGGGGCCAGCAACGAGGCCATCTTCGCCCTGCGCGAGGCGGTAAGGCGCGGCGACGTGCCGGGACCGCGCATCATCGCGGCGGGCTCGGCCGTCTCGGTCCACGGCGGGCACGGCGACACCAACGGCTATCGCGAGGACATCATGCATGTCCTGTCGCCGGAAAGCGTCTGCTCGGGGGCCGAGGACTGCATGCGGGCGGTGCGCCTGCAGGTCCGCAGCGGCGCCGACATCATCAAGATCACCGCGACGGGCGGCGTCCTGTCCAACACGGCGGCCGGTCTGGCCCAGCAGTTCAGCGAGGATGAACTGGCCGCCATCGTCGCCTCGGCCCACCGCATGGGACGCCAGGTCACGGCCCACGCCCACGGCGTCGACGGCATCAACGCCTTCCTCAAGGCAGGCGGCGACTCCATCGAACACGGCACCTATCTGGACGACGAATCCATGCGTCTGTTCAAGGCGCATGACGCCTGGCTGGTCCCGACCCTGATGGCCGGCGACTATGTGGCGCGCGTGGCCGCCAGCCCGGACAACTTCTTCACCCCGGCCCAGACCGCCAAGGCGCTGGAGGCCGGACCCAAGATGCTGGACATGGCGCGTCGCGCCCATGCCGGCGGCGTCCGTATCGCCTTCGGCACTGACACCGGCGTCTCGGCGCACGGCGACAACGCCCAGGAGTTCGCCCTTCTGGTCCGCGCCGGCCTGACCCCGCTGGAGGCCATCCAGGCCGCCACCGTCGGCGCCGCCGAGCACCTGAAGATTTCGAACGAGGCCGGGCGGTTGGCGCCGGGCATGCCCGCCGACCTGATCGCGGTCTCGGGCGACCCGCTCAGCGACGTGACGGAACTGGAACGCGTCCGCTTCGTGATGAAGGGCGGCCAGGTCTTCCGTCAGGACTGATCTAGGCGATCCCGCAGGAAGTCGGCGAAGGCCGCTTCCTGCTCCAGCCGCGCGACGACCGGCCAGGCGACGATCCGTTCGCGCCACGCGGGCGGCAGACGCACCCAGTCCTTCTCGGTCGTGACCAGGCCCGCCGCGAACAGTTCGGCTCGCTCCGTCAGGAAGGCGAAGTCGCGCTCCGACAGTTCGGCGTGGTCGGGGAAGGGGACGAAGTCCTTGAGGTCGCAGCCGGCGGCGATCAGCGAGCGCTCGACCTTCCACGGCTTGGCGATGCCGGCGAAGCCGACCTGAGGCCCCGACGGCGGAGCCGCGGCGGGCTCCAGCCGGGCGATGAAGACGGGCCGGTCGCCGAAGGTTTCGACCAGTTCGGGAGCGGCCTCGGCCAGGTCGGCGGGCAGCAGGATGATGACGGCGTCGGCGCGGGCCAGACCCGCTTTCAGCGGCTCGCGCATCGGGCCGGACGGAAAGACCGAACCGTCGCCAAAGGGCCATTCGTCGCCGCGCGTCTCGCCGTCGACGACGATCAGGCTGAGACTCTTCTTCAGCGCCGGGTTCTGATGGGCGTCGTCCAGCACCAGGGCCTGAGCGCCCGCCGCGACGGCGGCTTTCGCCCCGGCCACGCGGTCGCGGGCGATCCAGGCGGGGGCGTCGGCGGCCAGCATCAGCGGCTCGTCGCCGACTTCGGCGGCGGTGTGGGCGCCGAGGTCCACCTGAACGGGACCTTCCAGCGATCCGCCATAGCCGCGCGACAGGGCGGCGGGCTTGATCCCCTGGGCGCGCAGCAAGCGCAGGACCTCGCGCGCGATCGGCGTCTTGCCAGATCCGCCGACCGTCAGATTGCCGATGGAGATGACCGGGGCGCCGGGATCCACCGGCGTGGCCCTGGCGATGCGCCGCGCGGTGACGCCGGCCCAGATCCATGAGGCGGGTTTCAGCAGCAGACGCGCGACGGGGGCGTGGCGACGGTCGCGGCTGTACCACCAGCGGGGGGTGTTCAGCTTCATCGGCGGCCTCGCGACGGGGCGGCGGGCAGATGCGCCTGCAAGGCCAGCCACAGGCGATCCAGCCCGGCGGCGGCCTCGGCGGCGGCGCGGCGGGCGCGCTCGCCCATGTCGCGCGCCGCCTCGGGAGCCGCCAGCAGGGGGGCGACGACGCCGGGCAGTTCCGCCGGCGACAGCACCGAGACCAGGCCGCCGGAGTTTTTCAGCATCCGCGTGACCGCGTTCCAGTTGCTGGCGTCGGGGCCTGTGACGATGGGCTTGCCCAGACGCGCCGGCTCCAGCGGATTGTGGCCGCCCACGGCCCCGCCGCCCAGAGCGGGCGCGAAGGAGCCGCCCATGACCACCACGTCGGCCAGCCGCATGAACAGGCCCAGTTCGCCGAGGGTGTCGGCCAGATAGATGTCGGTGTCGTCGGTGATCGGCTGGCGCAGGCTGCGCCGGGCGAAGCTGTAGCCGTCCTGAGCCAGCGACCGGGCGATCTCGTCGGCGCGATCGGGGTGGCGCGGCACGACGATCAGGAACAGGCGGTCGGCCAGATGGTCCAGCGCCCCGACGATGGCCATTTCCTCGTGCTCGTGGGTGCTGGCGGCGACCACGACGGGGCGGTCGTCGATCAGGGCCGACAGACGGCCGAACTCGCCCTTGTCATAGGGCAGAGGCTCGCCCGACAGCTTCAGGTTCACCTGACCGTCCACGCGGGCGCCGAGCGCCGTCAGCCGGTCGGCGCTGGCCTGATCCTGCGGCCAGACATGGGTGAAGCAGGCCATCAGGGCGCGCGCCATGCCGGGGGCCTTCTTCCAGCCCTCGGCGGTCTTGTCGGTGATGCGGGCGCTGACCAGGGCCAGGGCGACGCCGCGCTTTTTCGCCGCCGTCAGCAGATTGGGCCACAGCTCGCTCTCGACAAAGACGCCGATGGTCGGCCGCCAGTGGTCGAGGAAGGCGGCCACCGCGCCGGGGCTGTCCACCGGGGCGAACTGGTGGATGACGCCGGGCGGCAGGCGCTGGGCCAGGATCTGCGCCGAGGTCAGGGTGCCGGTGGTGACCAGGACGGTCACGTCGGGGCGGTCCTTGCGGATGCGCTCGGCCAGGGGAAGGATGGACAGGGCCTCGCCGACGCTGACCCCGTGAATCCAGATCAGCGGTCCGTCAGGGCGCGCGGCGCCGGCCAGCCCCAGGCGCTCATCGACCCGCTGGGGGTCTTCCTTGCCTTGCTTGACGCGGGCGTCGAGCAGGCGCGGGGCCAGGGGCTCCATCAGCCGGGTCAGCAGGCGATAGGCGATCAGGGCGGGGCTGAAGATCACGCTCAGACGCGCTCCAGCCCGGCGAGGGCGTCGGCGCGGGCCTCGACCGCGGTCAGGCGCTCGGTCCAGGCGGCGGCGACGTCGGATATCTCGGCGCCCTTGGGATACCAGGCCTTGTCCCAGACGACGGCGCCCTTGCCGAAGGGCAGGGGCAAGACCGCCTTGTCCCAGCTGTTCAGCCGGATCGCCGGCTTGCACGACAGGCCGATGAAGAGGACCGGCGCGTCCGAGATCTTCGCCATCAGCGGCAGGCCCTCGGCCATCTGACGCGCCGGGCCGCGCGGACCGTCCGGCGTGACCGCCAGGGCGCCGATCTTCAGCTGTTTCAGGCCGTCGCGCAGGGCCTGGGTCCCGCCCTTGGCCTTCTCCGCCTTGTCCTTGTTGCTCGATGATCCTCGCACGGCGGGGAATCCCTGGCGCGCCACGGCCTTGGCGATGAACTCGCCGTCCGCGGACAGGGAGATCAGGGCCTTGGCCGGCTGCGCCTTGTCCAGCGGCCAGCAGACGGGAGACAGGCCGATGCGCGAGTGCCAGAAGGCGCACAGGACCCCGCCGCCCTCGGTCCAGACCTCTTCGGCGACCTGCTCGTTCTCATGGGTCCAGCGGATGGTGGCGAAGCAGAACCGCATCCACGCCGACAGAAGCCAGGCGGCGGCGTTCTGGACCGCTGGATTGCGCAGCGGCCTCATGCGCCGGTCTCGTCGGGCAGGGGCGAGGCGAGGACGGGGGCGGGACCGTCCAGCGACTGTTGCCGGGCCAGACGGGCGTAGAGGCCGCCCTTCCTGACCAGGGCGGCGTGGCTGCCCTGTTCGACCACGCGACCGGCGTCGATGACATAGATGCGGTCGGCGTTCTGCACCGTCGACAGGCGGTGGGCGATCATCAGAGTGGCGCGGCCGTGCATCAGCCGCTCCAGCGCCGCCTGGACCAGGGCCTCGCTCTCGGTGTCCAGCGCGCTGGTGGCCTCGTCCAGCAACAGGATGGGCGCGTCCTTCAGGAAGGCGCGGGCGATGGCGATGCGCTGGCGTTGGCCGCCCGACAGCCGCATGCCCGCCTCGCCGACGCGGGTGGCGTAGCCCTCGGGCAGGGCGGCGATGAAGTCATGGGCGGCGGCGGAGCGCGCGGCCTCGATGATCTGCTCGGCGGTCGCGCCCTTTCGGCCATAGGCGATGTTGGCGGCGATGGTGTCGTCGAACAGGAAGGGCTCCTGCGTCACCAGGGCGATATGGTCGCGCAGGGACTGCAGCTTCAGTTCGCGGATGTCGCGGCCGTTGACGGTCACGGCCCCGGCGGTGACGTCGTAGAAGCGCGGCAGCAGCGACAGGATGGTGGACTTGCCGCCCCCCGACGGGCCGACCAGGGCGATGGTCTCGCCCGGCGCGACATGCAGGCTGACGTCCGACAGGGTCGGCGCGGCGCCGTCCTCGCTGGCGGCGTAGGCGAAGGAGACATGATCCAGGGCGATGGTGACGGGGCCTGGCTCCAGTTCGACGGCGTCGGCCGCCTCGCGGATTTCCGGTTCGATGTCCAGGGCGGTGAACAGGCGCCGCGCGGCGGTCAGGCCTTCGCTGAGGACGGTGGTCAGGTTGGTGACTTGACGCAGGGCCTGTCCGGCCAGCAGCAGCATGCCGATGAAGGAGGCGAAGGCGCCGACGGTCATCTCGCCCTGACTGGCGCTCCACCCGGCATAGGCCATGACGGCGGCGACGATGCCGTAGGCCACGATGTCGCTGGCGGGACCCGAAAAGGCGCGGCTGTCGGCGCCCTTGATGATGTGGCGTTGGCGTCGGGCGATGACCTCGCCGACTCGGGCTTCCTCGGCGGCCTCGCGGTTCTCGATCTTGATGACGCGGACGCCGTCCAGGTTCTCCATCAGGGCGCTGGACAGGGCCTCGGTCTCGACCATGGCGCCCCGTGCGGCCTTGCGCGACTTCTTGCCGAAGCGGCGGATGATCCAGCTGACCACCGGCACGCCCAGCAGGACGATCAGCGTCAGCGGCAGGTCGATGAAGCCCATGGCGATGACGACGCCCAGCAGCATCAAGGCGTTCTGGGTGTAGTTGACCACGCCCGAGGTGAAGGCCTCGCGCACCAGGTTGGCGTCGAACAGGACGGAGGAGACGAAGCTGCCGGAATGCTGGCCGCGCAGGCGCGACAGGTCGGCCCGGATCATGCCCGAGAAGAGCTGCTTCTGGATGTCGCCGACGATGCCGTGGCCCAGTCGGTTCACCAGGGCCGACTGCGCCGCCATGGCCAGGGACCGGATCACCGCCACCACGATGATGAACAGGGGAATGAGGATCAGCACCCGGTCCGCCGGAATGGTGACCAGGCCCCAGACCTTCACCGGACCCTCATGCCGGGTGAACAGCAGGTCGATGGCCGGTTCGAGGAACTTCAGCAGCAGGGCGGTCAGACCGCCGGAAATCGCCGCGAAGAGCATGGAGGCGAAGAAGGCCGGCTTGTGCCGGGACAGGTAGTCGCGCCAGATCCGGGCCAGAAGCGGCCGCAAGGGTTCGCGGGTGTCGGAGGCGGGCGCGGGAACGGTCATTGGCTCTCGGTCGAACGGGACGGGCGTCAAGTCAAGCCGCCGCCGTCAAGCTGACGGGTGACGCCGGCCGGTTTCGTCGTTATCTGCGGCCTATGGCGCGCTTTGATCTGACAACGCTGATGGGCCGGTTCAAGGCGCATTGGTCCTATTTCTGGGCCGATCACGCCTTTCTGCGCACAGCCTTCACCAACGCCCACTGGCTGGGGCCGGACCTGGTGCGCACCAATCAGCCGTCGCCGGGGCAGCTGGCCTATTGGCGACGGCGCGGGATCAGGACCGTCATCAACCTGCGCGGCCAGCGAGACGAGGCCTATTACTGGCTGGAGAAGGACGCCTGCGAGCGGCTGGGCCTGACCCTGATCGACGCTCCGCTGGATTCGCGCGATCCGCCGGGCCGCGATCGCATCGACCGGGCGCGCGACCTGTTCCGCACCATCGAATATCCGGCCCTGATCCACTGCAAGTCCGGCGCGGACCGGGCGGGAATGATGGCGGTGCTGTATCGTCATTTCCATCTGGGCGAGCCGATCTCGGCGGCCCTGTCGGAACTGGGCAAGCGCACCCTGCACAGCCGCGAGGGCCTGACCGGGGTGCTGGACTATACGCTTGAAAAATATGTCGCCGAGGTCGAGCCGACCGGCGTCAGCTTCGAGGACTGGGTCGCCAGCGACGCCTACGACCCCAAGGCGATCCGCGCCGAGTTCAAGGCCGGCTGGTGGGGCAAGCTGGTCGTGGACCGCTTGCTGAAGCGCGAATAGGGCTTAGCCCGCCCTGTCAGCCCCAGGGACCACGCTTGGGTCCGTGCTGGGCCGTCTCGGCGTCGCGTCGCGCCTTGCGGTCGGCTTCCCACTGGCGGAACCAGCGGGCGTAGTTGCGCTCGCGGCCCAGGACGATCAGCCACAGGGCCAGGACGCTGATCAGGGAGATGATTCCGAACAGCTGTTGTCCGTCGAGGGTCTGGCCGAACAGGGTCACGGTCGCGTCTCCGGCTTGTGGGGCGAGTGATGATGACCGGATTCGGCCGGGGTGATGGGATCGTTCCAGGCGGTGTCCTGATCTTCGCCAGGGCGGGGCGTGTGCGCCGGCCCTTTCTTCACGACCCAGACGACGGCGGCCACGGCCAGGATCACCAGCAGCAGGACGATCAGGGTGGGCGTCATGATGAGCACCTCTTCAGAAACGCCAAAGGCGGCTGACGGGAAAGCGCGTCAGCCGCCTGTGCGGTTCCGAAAACCTCGCCGTGAGGCGAAGGCGGCGGATCAGACGTCCGAGCGCGGGTCGATCAGCTTGTGCGCGTGCAGGATGAAGTAGCGCATGTGGGCGTTGTCGACGGTGGCCTGGGCGCGGGCCTTCCAGGCCTGCTTGGCTTCGTCATAGCTGCCGTAGGCGCCGACGAACTCGACCTCTTTCAGGTCGCGGCAGACGGGCTCGGGCGGGTGGCGCATTTCGCCGCCGATGACGAGGTGAAGCAGTTGCGGAGCGTGCGCGGTCTGGGGGGCATCAGCCAGGGAGAGGGGGTTCCATTGCGAGAAAGGGGAGATCAGATCGCCAGCGGGATAGGCGCTGTGCGCCTCACGATCAACGGGTGAAGGGCCGGCGCGGCGCAGATCAGGCTGGTTTGGCGCGGATCCGGGCGATTAAATCGCCACGGACGGCCCATATGGTCGCTGACGCGGGCGCCGGCCTCCTCGGCGATCAGGGCGCCGGCGCAGACGTCCCAGTCCCATTTGGGGCTGATGGCGATGGCCGCGTCGAAGGCCCCGGCCGCCACAAGCGCCATGCGATAGGCCAGGGCGTTGCGCTTGGTGAAGCGCATTTCGGGCCAGGGCTCGGCCCATTCGCGCGCTTCCATCAGCCGGGCGTCGGCCAGAAGCTCGGCGTCCTCAAGCGTGTCGGTGTCCGAGGCGCTGACCGGTCGGCCCTGAAGGCGCGCGCCGCCGCCCAGCGTGGCTTCGAACATCTCGCCCAGCATGGGGGCGTGAATGACAGCGGCGACGGGGCGACCGTCCTCGACCACGGCGATGGGCACGCACCACCACGGCTTGTTCTTCATATAGGCGACGGTGCCGTCGATCGGATCGACGACGAAGATGCGCTTCTTCGTCAGGCGCTCGGGGCTGTCGGCCGTCTCCTCCGACAGCCAGCCGTAGTCGGGGCGGGCGGTCAGCAGGGCGTCTTTCAGCAGCTGATCCACCGCCAGATCGGCGCTGGTGACGGGCGAGCCGCCGTTCTTGGACCAGACCTTCAGTCCCGCCTCGCGATGTTCCAGCGCCAGCTTGCCCGCGGCCAGGGCGGCGTCGCGGATCAGTTCGAGGTCGGACAGAAGGTCGGTCATTTTCCGGCGATGGCCACCGCGTCGAACATCAGGGAGGGGCTGTTGAAGGAACCCCGGAACTCCAGATCCGATCCGCGCGCCAGTCGGGCGTAGAGGTCGATCAGATTGCCCGCCACGGTCACTTCGCTGACCGGATAGGCGATCTGTCCGTCCTCGAACCAGAAACCGGACACGCCCGCCGACCAGTCGCCGTTGTTGGCGTTCAGCGACGGGCCGAACATGGAGGTGATCAGCAGGCCCGAGCCCGCCTCGGCCATCAGGCCCGCCTTGTCCTGCTCGCCCGGCGCCAGATGCAGGTTGTGGGTCGAGACCCCGGACGGTCCGGCCAGCCCGCGCGAGGCGTGACCCGTCGACGCCATCCCCAGCTGGGCGGCGGCGGCCGTGTTCAGCAGCCAGGTGGTGATGACGCCGTCCTCGACGATGTTGCGCCGTTCGACCGCCACGCCCTCGTCGTCGAACGGGGTCGAGCCGAGGCCGCGCAGACGGAAGGGGTCGTCGATCATGTCGACGCCGGCGGGCAGGACGCGCTGGCCCAGCCTGTCCTTCAGGAAGGAGCTGCCGCGCGCGATGGCCGGGCCGGAAATGGCGCCCAGCAGCGGCGACAGCACCTGCGTCGCGATGCGGTTCTCGAAGATGACCGGGGCGGTGGTCGAGGCGATCTTGCGCGGCCCGACGCGGGCCACGGCGCGCTCGCCGGCCTTCGCGCCGATCTCGGCCGCGCCCGGCAGGTCGGACAGGTGGCGGGTCGCCCGGCTCTCGCCGCCGCGCTCCATGGCGCCGTCCTTCTCGGCGATGACGCCGACGCCCAGCGAGAAGGCGCTGCCCCGATGGCGGCCGTCGAAGCCGTGCGAGGTGACCAGGCGCCATTCGCTGGCGGACCAGGAGGCGTGACCGCCTTCGGATTTGGATACGCCCGTGACGGCGAGGGCGGCGGCCTCGGCTTCGGCGGCGGCGGCTTCCAGCGCCTCGGCGGTGCGTTCGGACGCGTCGAACAGGTCAAGGTCGGCGTGCGGCCCCCGCGCCAGCCGGTCCTGCGGCGCCAGCGAGGCATAGGGGTCTTCGGGCGCCAGTTTGGCCATGGCCACGGCGCGCTCGACCAGGCGGGCGCGGGTGGCGTCGGACAGGTCCGAGGCGGAGACCGTGGCCTGACGCCGGCCGATGAAGACGCGCAGGCCCAGGTCGCGGGCCTCCTCGCGCTCGACCTCTTCCAGCCCGGCGTTGCGCACGCCGACGGACAGGGAGGCGCGGTGGGCGGAAACCGCCTCGGCGGCGTCGGCGCCGGCCTTCAGCGCGGCGGCGACCAGATCGGACAGGATGTCGGGGGAGGGCGTCTTATCGGACATGCCCCGATATGGCGGACCCGCCCCCGCATCGCAACAACTAGACTTTTAGATCACCGACCAGGCGATCAGGCTGACGGCGGCGACCAGAAGCGCCAGCCAGGTCAGGACCATGCCCGTCACCCGGCCCAGAGACGGGCCTTTCTGGAACAGCAGGCCCAGAGCGTGGATGACCCGGCCCGCGAACAGGACCCCGCCGACGCCGTGGATCAGCAGGGGCGGCGCGCCGACAAAGGCCAGCAGGATCAGGCCGCACATGCCTGCGGGGATATACTCAGAGGCGTTGCCGAAGGCGCGGACTGCGGGCGTCATCTCGGGATTGCCGCCGTCGCCGAACTCGATCAGGTGCCGACGACGGCGGCTGACCACCACGCTGGACAGGACCAGCAACAGCAGGATCAGCAGCCCGCCCCACAGGGTCGCGGCCTGAATCGACGGGACCATGCTCAGTTCTCCCGTCCGACCGGATAGAGACGGAAGCGCTGGTCGTAGAAGGGCGTGCGTTCATAGAACCAGGCCAGACGCGCGTCGCCGTCGGCGGCGAAGGCGGGCTCGGCCGCCAGCTTGGCCTCGAACTCGGCCTTCAGCGCCGGATCGACGGCCAGCATCTTCTCGGCCAGGGGGGCGATGGCGTAGGCCTCGATGTATTCGACGCGGTTCAGCACCTCGGGGAACATGCCCCAGGCGAAGAAGCTCTCGCTCGACTGCGGCTCCAGCAGCAGGATGGCCACGTCGCCCATCGGCTGATCGGTCGGCACGCGCACCGAGCCGACGGGGAAGGTCCAGTCTTTCGCCTCAGGGCGGACCTCGCCGACCGTGATCGGCACATGGCCTTCATTGGTGCGGCCCGAGACCTTGGGATCAACCAGGCGCAGCATGTCGACGGCGACCGTGCGCGGCGCGGTCAGGGTCTCCATCTGCACGCCGTGGATCTTCAGCCGCTCGATGATGTCAGCGCGATAGGACGGCACCCAGTAGGCGGTCGGACGCTTTAGCGTCAGGGTCGGGCTGGAGCCGAAGTAGGGCACCTGCCACAGCACCGGGTCCGGCCGGCCCAGCCAGCGCAGTTCGGGGCGGCCCGAGGCGGCGCTGTCGTAGGTGTCGTAGAGGATGCCCTTGAACGGACGGATGCGCGTTGGCTGCTCGTCGCCGTCGAAGTTGGCGGGCAGTTCGGCGGGGCGCAGGGCGCGGTCGGCGTCGATGGCGGCGCGCAGGGTCTGCGACTTGTCGGCCAGCAGCTTCAGCGCTTCCTCGAGGAAGACATAGGTCCCCAGAACCCGTTGCTCATGCGGCTTCAGGCTGTGGTTCTCGATCAGGATGGTCGGGACGTGGGCGGCCGAGCCCCAGCCGTTGGAATAGCGCTCGCCCAGACCGCCGTCGTTCATGCCCTTCTTGGGATCGCGGTCGTCGATGGCGAAGACCAGTTCGCCGGGGATGTGGCCCGGCGCTTCCAGGGCGGCGTTCATGTCGGGCTGGAAGGAGTCGTCCAGCCATTGGGCGATGGCCGGGCTGCGGCTCCAGACGCCGTCCTCGCCGTTGTAGCCATAGGTGACGTCGTATTGATAATCGATGCCGTCGGTGACGTGGATGTCGACGTAGAGGTCGGGCTGATACTTGTGGATCAGGCCCATGACGGCCTGCATCTCGGCCTGATCCAGCTTCATGAAGTCGCGGTTCAGGTTCTGGTTGGTCGCCGTGTGACGCCAGCCCTGATTGCGCGGCCCGCGCTGGTTGGGGCGAGAGTAAGGGCTGGTCCGCTCGTGGCCGTCCACGCTGAGGATCGGGATCAGGATCAGGTTGGCCCGGTCCAGCAGGCCGTCCTTGCCGTAGAAGGCCATGTCGCGCAGCAGCATCATGCCCGCGTCCTTGCCGTCGATCTCGCCCGGATGGATGCCGGCCTGGGCCAGCAGGACGGGCTTGGACGGGTCCAGCGTCGCGCCGTCCTTGGACGCGATGACGGCGTAGATCGGGCGGCCCTCCGGCGAGACGCCGAACTGCTCGATGCGGATCAGGTCGCTGGCCGCGTCCAGCCGGTCGAACCAGGCGCGGGTGTCGGCGTAGGAGGGGCTGAAATCATGCGCCGCATCGGCCTCGAAGGCCGTGACCCAGGGATCGGAGGCGTCGCGCAGCAGGGCCTTGGACGCGCCGTTCCATGTCGGCGCGGGCGGCAGGAAGGCTTGGTCCCATGGCGCGACATTGGAAACGGAGGTCGGGGTCTGGGACATGGCGGGGCTCACGCAGGCGACGAAGGCGGCTATGGCCGCCGCAACAAGATATTCAGGGCGCATGGCCTTTCGTGGGCGCATCGTCATCGTCTGGCAAGTCTCGGCCAAGGTTTCAGCCCGCGCCGAGGGCCGGCGCCCAACCGCCGACGGCCAAGGCGGCGGCCAGGGCGACGGCTGACTTGGCCACGCCCCACAGGCTGTAGATCAGGACGACGATCAGGGCTCCCGTCGCGACCCGGCGCCAGGGCGCGAAGGCCGCGGTCGCTGTTCCGACCACGAAGATGGCGACGCCGCTCCACAGGGTCACGGAACTGGCCACCTTGGCGAAACCGGGGTTCATCTGGCCCAGGATGACGACCATGATCGCCACGATCAGATTGGCGGCCAGGATGCAGCCGAACACCAGCTTGCGGTGGGCCCAGAAGTGGGCGTCCAGATCAACCCGCTCATGGGCTCCCTCGGCCGAGACGCGCGGAAAGGTGACGCTGGCCGCCACATAGAAGGTCGCGGCGATGCTCAGGCTGACCAGCAGCAGGAAGGTGTTGAACGGCGCCCCGCGGAAGATGACCCAGGCCTGATTCCAGAAGGTGGCGATGTCGATGGCGACGAACAGGGCCAGGGCGGGGGTCAGCCAGCCGAAGCGGATGCGCTCGCGCTCATGCAGCACCCGCGCGAAGCCGCCGACCAGTTCGGCCACAGACAGACCGAGCAAGAGGCCGTAAAAGCTGAAGAAGAATTCGAATGCGCTCAAAATCGCCCCCCGGCGCTGACTGACGGTTCAGCCTATTTCCAGATCGGCGTCTTGTCGCCCGGCAATCCCAGACTGTCCCAGATGGCGTTGACCCGTTCGATCACGGCCTGCTCCATGCGGATTTCCTCGCCCCATTCGCGCTTGGTTTCCGGCTCCCACTTGTCGGTGGCGTCCAGACCGATCTTGGAGCCCAGGCCGCTCTCGGGGCTGGCGAAGTCCAGATAGTCGATGGGGGTGTTCTCGATGACGGTGATGTCGCGCGCCGGGTCCATCTTGGTCGAGACGGCCCACATGACGTCCTTCCAGTCGCGGGCGTTGACAGCGTCGTCCACGACGATGATCCACTTGGTGTACATGAACTGGCGCAGATAGCTCCAGCAGCCCATCATCACCCGCTTGGCGTGACCCGGATAGGCCTTCTTCATCGACACCACGGCGATGCGGTAGCTGCACCCCTCGGGCGGTAGCCAGAAGTCGGTGATCTCGGGGAACTGCTGCCGGATCAGGGGGATGAAGACCTCGTTCAGGGCCTCGCCCAGCACGGATGGTTCATCCGGCGGGCGGCCGGTAAAGGTGGTCAGATAGATGGGGTCCTTGCGCATGGTGATGGCGCTGACCTGGAAGACCGGGAACTTCTCGACCGAGTTGTAGTAGCCGGTGTGGTCGCCGTAGGGGCCTTCGTCCTCGACCTCGTCCAGCAGGACGTGGCCTTCCAGCACGATCTCGGCCTGGGCCGGGACCATCAGCGGCACGGTCTTGCACGGAACGAGTTCAGCCTTGGAGCCGCGCATCAGCCCGGCGAACTGATACTCCGACAGGGTTTCCGGCACCGGGGTCACGGCGGCCAGAATGGTGCCGGGATCGGCGCCGAGCACGACGGCGCAGGGCAGGGGCTCGCGCTTTCCGGCCTTCTTGTGCCGAGCGTAGTGCTGGGCGCCGCCGCGATGGGCCAGCCAGCGCATGATGGCCTTGTCCTTGCCCAGCACCTGCATCCGGTAGATGCCCAGGTTGAAGTCGTCCTCGCGGTCGTCCGACGGCCCCTTGGTCACGACCAGACCCCAGGTGATCAGGGGCGCGGGCTCGCCCGGCCAGCAGCCCTGGATGGGCAGGGCGGTCAGGTCGATCTGATCGCCCTTCAGCACCACCTCCTGCACCGGGGCCTTCTTCACCGTCTTTGGCCGCATCGACATGACGGTCTGGGCCAGGGGCAGCATTTCCATGGCGTCGCCGAGGCCGCGCGGCGGCGTCGGATTGCGCAGGAAGGCCAGCAGTTCGCCGACCTCGCGAAGTTCACCCGCCGTGGTGCGCTGCTTGCCCTCCAGCGTCACGCCCATGGCGACGCGCTTCACCGTGCCGAACAGATTGGCGAGGCAGGGGATGGGGCTGATCGTGCCGTCGGGCATGACCGGCTTCTCGAACAGGACCGCCGGGCCGCCGTTGCGAAGAAGGCGGGTCTGGATCTCGGTCATCTCCAGATGGGTGGAGACGGGTTCCGACACGCGCACCAGTTCGCCGTCGGCTTCGAGGGTGGCGATGAAATCGCGCAGGGACTTGTAGGCCATGCGCTGACGCTTAGGCGGCAAAGCCAGTTCTGTCACCTTGGATACGAGGATTGAGTCGGAGCGTTAGATGTGATTTTCTGATTACATTGTTATCAGTAGTGGGGTGGGGAGACGACGAAATCGCCTAAGTGGCGCGTCCGAGACTCCAAGCGTCCGCATGAAGATAAAATTGGTGCTCTTGGCCATGGTCTTTGGACTGTCTGGGTGTGCAACCCATCCCACCATCGCGCCCAGCATCGACATTCATCGCAAGCTTTCCTGTGAATACACCTACGGTGGATTGGGCTTCCTTGAAGGCAGCTCCACGATCACGGCGAACTCGTCCGTAATGCTGTCTCTCGTCGTCGAGGCCAGTCAGAGATGCTCGTCGGGCGTCATCAAAATTGTCGGGCTTTCCGACAGGGCGGGCGATGAACTGAGCCGCGCGCGGGTCAGCGCTCTGCGTGACTACATGAAGCTGTTTGGCGTCACCCAGTACGAATTCGTGGCTCAAGCCGAGGCGCCTGGGAAGATGGAGCTTCAATGGGTCGGGCCGCCTGCCCTTTAGGCGGCGCGCCTCACGGACGCTAGCCGTCTGTCACGCCGTCCGAAGGTGCGATCGATCGCCACGACGATCAGGCCCACGATCAGGAAGAAGACCAGCAGGCCCGCGAAATAGACCGTGACCTTGCCCAGCCCCAGCTTGTCCACGTCCACGAACCAGTAGGGCCACCAGCCGCTCAGCTTGCCGTGCAGCAGGGTCCAGCCGCCATAGACCAGCACCACCGCCAGCCACCGGGCCGGATCGACCCAGCGCAGTCGGCCCTTGGGCGTGAAGACCAGCCAGTCGACGGCGAAGGCGATGGGCATGACGTAGTGCAGCAGGGTGTTGGCCAGCAGCGACCAGCCCTGCGGGTTCCAGGTCGGGGCCAGCAGGAAGTGATAAACCACCCCGACCACCACGATATACATGGTCACCGCCGCCCGGACGCTTTCGCTGAGCGACCAGCGCCCCAGCCGGCTGCGCGGCGCCACGGCCGGCGCCGTCAGGGCCAGGGCGACCATGAGGTTCGACAGGATGGTGAAATAGCTGAAGAAGTTCAGCGTCAGCTCGCCCGCGCCGGTCTGCGGATCGCCTTTCAGCATCAGCCCGTATTGCAGGATCAGCGCGAACCAGCCGAGGCCGGCGAAAAGGGCGCGGTAGAGCCGCGCCATCAGTAGCCCGGCGTATCCGACACCAGCGCCCACACCGGCAGGCGAAGGGCGCGGGTGGCGGCGTCGAGGCTGGCGGAATCCAGATGCTCGCGGCCCGCCTCGACCCGGCGCAGGGCCTCGGGCGTCAGGTCGAGGGCGGCGGCCAGATCGTCGGCCGCCACGCCCCGGTGGTCGCGCCAGCGCCGGATGCGGGCGCCGACGACGGCGTCCATCGGATCAATCCCCGGAAAGCCCAGAACCGAACCCATGGCGTCCTCCCTGACGCGAGCGTTCTATGACGCCGTTAGGTCAGGCATCCTGATCCCAATGGAAGGCTTCGTCCAGCCAGTCGCCCAGACGACCGTCGGGACGGGCCAGGGCGTGGATACGGGCCATTTCGTCCGCCGACAGTTCGAAGTCGAAGATGTCGAAGCTCTCGCGGGCGCGCTCGACCCTGGTGGTGCGCGGGATGGCGATGATGCCCTGCTGGATGAACCAGCGCAGGGTGACCTGACCATTGGTCTTGCCGTGAGCCCTGGCGATCTCGCCGATCACCGCGTCGTCCGCGATCTTGCCCTGGGCCAGCGGCGACCAGGCGGTGATGGACGATCCCAGTTCCCGCGCCGTCTCGATCAGGGTCTTTTGCGACAGATAGGGGTGATACTCGACCTGATTGGTCACCAGGGGCGCGCTCGACAGGGCCGCCGCCTCGCGGAACTGGGCCGAGGGGAAGTTCGACAGGCCGATATGCCGGGTGAAGCCCTGCGCCTGGGCTTCGTTCAGCGCGCCGATGGTCTCGGCGAATGATGGCGAGGGCTTGGGCCAGTGCAGCAGCAGCAGGTCGGGCGTCAGACCCAGGCTGATGGCCGATTCCTCGGCCTGACGCAGCAGGGCGTCGCGGTGGAAATGCTCGACCCAGATCTTGGTGGTCACGAAGATCTCGTCGCGCGCCACGATGCCTTCGGCCACGGCGTCAGCGATGCCGTCGCCCACGGCCTTTTCGTTCTTGTAGATCCAGGCTGTGTCGATGTGGCGATAGCCGATGCGCAGGGCCTCCAGCACCATGCGCCGGGCGTCGTCGGCCTCCAGCTGCCAGGTGCCGAAGCCCAGCAGGGGAATCTCCACGCCCGAGGCGATGACGGTAGGCTGGTCGGAATAGGGCATGGGGAGGCTCCGGTATTGAGGAGCGCTCGATATAGGCGCCCGATCAGGCCTCGCCATTGTCCAGCCAGCGGAAAATCCGGTCCCACAGCGGCTCCATCCCCTTTCGGAAGGCGCCCTCGTGGCCGATGCGCCGCGCGCCGAAGTCGGCGGGCGCGTGGACGCTGATCTCGGACGGGGCCTTGGGATAGACCGTCAGCAGGTCGCGCGCGGTATTGGGCGTGGCGATGGGATCGTCGGTGAAGATCCACGACCGGATCGCGGCGGTCACGGCCTCATAATGATGCGGCCGCAGGGTCGTCTCCAGCTCGCGCGAGAAGTATTCCCGCTTCAGGCACCAGCGCCGCCAGGTGGTGAAGACCCCGCGCGGCAGGTCGGTCCCGGCCCACAGGCCGCCGCCCTTGATATAGCCGTGCCGCATCAGGCTGAACGGCCCGAAGCCCAGCCAGAAGAAGAGCTCCAGCGGATTGTAGGACCGGTGATGCCCGCCCCACCAGCCGGTCCCGACCGAGACGAAGGCGTGGCGGTCGATCCGGTCCTGATTGCGCATGAAGCCGAGGAAGTGCCCGCCGACGCTGTGGCCGACATGGACCACGCGCAGGCCCGGCGCCGCCGCGATCAGGGCGTCCAGGGCGGCGGGCATGTCCAGCCGGCCCCAGTCGGGATAGTCCATCGCCATGGCCTTCAGGTCGTCGGGCCGCGACCCGGCGATGCCCCGGAAGTCATAGGTCAGCACCGCCGCGCCCCGCTCCGCCAGATAGCGGGCGAAGCGTTCGTAGAAGCCCTTGGGGAAGCCCGTACCGGACGAAACCAGCACGGCGATGCGCGGCTCGGCCGCCGACACCAGCCGCATCGACAGCGGATAGCCGTCGGCGGCCGGAGCGGTGAAGTCGCGGGTGACGAGATCGGTCATAGGGTCCGTCCTGTTTGGAAACGAACTCTAGGCGGTTGACGCGGCGTCAGGTCAAGGCTTCGCCGGCGACGACGCCGTGGTCGGGCCAAGGGCCAGGACGCCGTCGAACTTGCCGTTCTGCTGGGGCGCCAGGACGACGCCGCGCGCGGTCAGGACGTCTGCCGTCGGAATCGGTGCGACGCCGCATTCGTCCAGGCACATCCAGGCCTCTCCGCCCTGATGGGCGAGGGTCAGGGACAGGGTTTCCTCGGGGCGGATATGGGCGGCGGCGGGCAGGCCCAGCGGCGAGCCGACGCGGCGGACCTTTTCCGCATGGACCCGACCGACCAGGACCAGAACGCGAGCCTGCGGCCGCGCCATGGCCTGTCGTCCCCAGAGGACGGCGCGATCCATTTCCGAATAGGACTGGCGGAAGCCCTCCACGCGGGGGCTGTCCGGCACGGAGGCGACCAGGGTCAGGTCCTGGCCCGCCTTCTTCATGCCTCGCAGACGCAGCAGCAGGTCCAGCATGGCGTCGCTGCCGCGCCCGTCATGGTGGACGAAGGGGCCGTACTCATAGGCGGCGAGGGCGGCCCGCGCCGCCGTGTCGCTGTCGGCGGCCATGAAGGCGTCCAGAGTGGGCTGCATCTGCATCGGATACTCGACCGAAACCGTCACCGGTCCCTGTTCCAGCGCCGCGCAGACCAGGTCGGCGAAGGCGGCGGGGGCCTCGGTCGTGCCGTGGGTTTCGCCGACGAAGACGTAGCGGACGTCGTCGCGCCACAGGGCCTCGGCGCCCGGAACCGGGCGGCAATCGGCGGGCGCGTCGAGGGCGGCGGCGTGCAGGCCGGCGGCCAGAAGGGCGGCGATCATGGCGTTGTCCGATCAATAGGCCAGGGCGGCGCCGTCCTTGCGCATCTCGGTGGCGGCGCCATAGGTCCAGCGGCCCTGTGCGTTGATCTGCTTCATCACGTTCTGATAGCCGCCGAAGCCGCCGTCGGGCGGGCCGAGGTCCCAGCCCATGGCGGTCAGCTGCTGCTTGGTCGCTTCGGGGACGCCGGATTCCAGATGCAGCTTGCCGACGCCCTCGGCGGGCTGGCCGGTCGGCTCGGACGAGCCGTAGTGCTGCCAGCGCGGGCTGTCGCCGGCCTCCTGCGGGTCCAGACCGTAGTCGACCATGTTGATGATGATCTGGGCCTGGCCCTGGGGCTGCATCCCGCCGCCCATGACGCCATAGGCCATCCACGGTTCGCCGTCCTTGCAGGCGAAGCCGGGAATGATGGTGTGGAAGGGGCGCTTGCCCGGCGCATAGACATTGGGGTGGCCGTCGGTGAGCGAGAACAGCTCGCCCCGGTCCTGGAACATGAAGCCCAGGGTCCCGCCGTCCGGGCCGTCGGGCGTCAGGCCGGAACCCATGCCGCGATAGTTGGACTGGATCCAGCTGACCATCATCCCGTCCTTGTCGGCCACGCTGAAATAGGTGGTGTCGCCCTGCGTCGGGGCGTCGCCGGGGAAGACGCGGCCCATGACGCGGTTCGGGTCGATCAGCCGGGCGCGTTCGGCGGCGTAGGCCTTGGAGTTCAGCCAGGCGGTCGGGGCCTTGGCGAAGCGCTCGTCGGCGAAGTAGCGGGCGCGGTCCTCGAAGGCCAGGCGCTTGGCCTCGGCCTGAATGTGGATCGAGGCGGCGGACTGGAAGCCCATGGCCTTCAGGTCGAACTGTTCGCAGATGTTCAGGATCTGGTTGGTCGACAGGCCTTGAGTGTTCGGCCCCAGGGAATAGACCTCGACCCCGCGATAGGTGGTCATCAGCGGCTCGACCCATTCGGTGCGGTGGGCGGCCAGGTCGGCGCGGGTCATCCAGCCGCCGATGCGCTTGAAATAGCGCTCGATGTGGTCGGCGATCACCCCGTCGTAGAAGGCGTCGCGGCCGCCTTCGGCGATCAGGCGCAGGGTGCGGCCCAGGTCGGGGTTGGCGAAGACCTCGCCCGTCTTCGGCGTGCGGCCGTGGGGCGTATAGACCTTCTTGCGGTTGTCGTTCTCCTCGATCAGGGACGCGCCCCGGTCGAACCCGGCCATGTTGCGCTCCAGATACCAGGCGATGACCTGGGGCACGGGCACGCCCTGTTCGCACAGCTCGGCGACGGGGATCAGGACGTCCTTCCACGGCAGTTTGCCGTAGCGCTGGTGGGCGCTCCACCAGGCGTCGACCGTGCCGGGGACGTTGACGGTCACGGCGCCGTATCTGGGCAGGTAGCCGTCGGGGCCGGCCTTGGACCGCGCCGTGGCCAGCGACAGGCCGCGCGGGCTGTTCCCCGAGCCGTTGAAGCCGACGACCTTCTTCTGGGCCGGGTCCCACATCAGACAGAAGGCGTCGCCGCCGATGCCGTTGGCGGTGGGCTCCAGGAAGCCCAGGGCGGCGTTGATGGCGATGGCGGCGTCGATGGCCGAGCCGCCGCGCCTCAGGGGGTCCAGGCCGATCAGGGTGGCGGCGGGGTGGGCCGTGGCCGCCGCGCCGTTGGCGCCCCAGACGGTCGAGCGGCCGACGAACTTCGGTCCGGTCACCCGGTCGCCGATGCCGACGCCCTCATAGGGATCGGCCGGACGCGGCGAGGGCGGTGGCGATGCTGTCGAGGGCGCCGCAGTCTGGGCGGCGACCGATCCGGCTCCGGCCAGAAGGGCGCCGGCGGGCAGGGTGGACAGGAAGGTGCGGCGACGCATGGTGAAACTCCCCCGAGAACTGACGGCCGCATCAAGGACTGGGAGCGGGACGGGGGCAAGCGCGTGTTGACGTCCAGGCAAAGAAAAAGGGCCGTTCCCGGAGGAACGGCCCTGATTCATGAGAGCGGAGGTAGGTCCTACTCGATGTCTTCGTTCAGCAGGCCGACCTTGTAGAAGCCGTTTTCCTGAAGCTTGTTCATGACTTCCATGAACTGGTTGTACTTCACTTCCGGCTGGGCGCGGACGAAGACGCGTTCTTCGCGGCAGTCGGTGGTCACGTCCTGCGCGGCGCAGACGTCGGCCGGCAGCTTCTCGATGCTGGTTTCCTGCTCGGCGATGTAGATGCTGCCCGATTCCTGGATCGTGATGTACACGGGTTCCTTGGGCTTGTCGGTCGGCGCCGGCGGGGTCGCGGGCGGCAGGTCCAGCTTGATCGACACAGTGGCCAGAGGCGCGGCGACCATGAAGATGATCAGCAGCACCAGCATGATGTCGACGAACGGCGTGACGTTGATGTCCGCGTTCTGTTCGATCGTCTTGCCACCCTGGCCCGCGGGACCGGAAAGTTTAGAGCCCATACGCCGTCGTCTCCATCACGGCTCGCATTCTTCGGCGAGCAGCACTCAAAGGTATGGATCGTCTCTTGGCGTCCCGCGCCGGGCTTGTAAAGCCGTCTTGCGTGACGAATTCGCGTCAAACAGCAATAAGATTGCATAACCTGGCGTTTCGCAGGTGCGAGACGACCGGTTCAAACCCTTTGAGACTCAGCCCTTGGCGAGCTTGAGGAAGCGGTCGGCCAGGGCCGGGTCGTCCTTGAAGGCGCCGGTGAAGCGGGTGGTGATGGTGGTGACGTGGCGGTGATGCACGCCGCGCGTGGTCATGCACTGGTGGGCGGCGTCGACCATGACGGCCACGCCGCGGGGCTGCAGATGCGATTCGATGGCGTCGATGATGTCGTTGGTCAGGGTCTCCTGGTTCTGCAGGCGACGGGCGTAGATTTCGACCACGCGCGCCAGCTTGGAGATGCCCACCACCTTCTCGCCCGGCAGATAGGCGACCCAGGCCTTGCCCAGGAAGGGCGCCAGGTGGTGCTCGCAATGGCTCTCGACCTCGATGTCGCGCAGGACGACCATGTCGTCATAGCCCGTCACGTCCTCGAAGGTGCGCGACAGCTCCTTGCCCGCGTCGGCGTCATAGCCGTCGAACCATTCGCCATAGGCGTCGACCACGCGCTTGGGCGTGTCGATCAGGCCGGGACGCGCGGGATCGTCGCCGGCCCAGGCGATCAGGGTGCGGACGGCTTCCAGCGCCTGTTCGCGGCTGGGGCGCTTGGGGGCTTCCTCGTTGGCGACGAGAACGGGCTTGGCGGGCGTGGTGCTCATGAATCTGTCCAACGGCGGCGGGGGAGGGTCCGCTGCGGCTTACCTTTTACCAATGGGCGCAGGATGTGTAATCAGGCCGCTATATGGGACACGTCGTCCGTCCCGCAAGAAAACTCGCAAAAGACTGTCGCCCATGCCGTTGCACATCCACGACACCCTCCGCCGTGAAAAGCGCGCCTTCACGCCGCGCGATCCGAACCGGGTGACGCTCTATGTCTGCGGTCCGACGGTCTATGACTACGCCCATATCGGCAATGCGCGCCCGCCGGTGGTGTTCGATGTCCTGGTGCGTCTGCTGCGCCGGACCTATGGGTCGGACAAGGTCATCTATGCTCGCAACGTCACCGACGTGGACGACAAGATCAACGCCAAGGCGGCGAAGGAAGGCGTGGCCATCGGCGAGATCACGGCCCGCTACGAAGCGGCCTATCTGGCCGACATGGGCCTGCTGAACGTCAGCCCCCCCGACATCGCCCCGCACGTCACCGATTACATCGAGGCGATCACGGGCCAGATCCAGGCCATCATCGATTCCGGCTGCGCCTACGCCGCCGAGGGTCATGTCCTGTTCGACGTCTCGTCCTATCCGTCCTACGGGGCGCTGTCGGGGCGGAACCTGGACGACATGATCGCCGGCGCCCGCGTCGAGGTCGCCCCCTACAAGAAGAACCCGCACGACTTCGTGCTGTGGAAGCCGTCCAAGGCGGACGAGCCGTCGTGGCCGAGCCCGTGGGGCGAAGGGCGCCCCGGCTGGCACATCGAATGCTCGGCCATGATCGAGCAGACGCTCGGCCTGCCCATCGACATCCACGGCGGCGGCATCGACCTGGTCTTCCCGCACCATGAGAACGAGATCGCCCAGGGCGTCTGCGCCCACGGTCACGCCCACGGCGATCAGGCCCATGACGAATACGCCCGCTACTGGATGCACAACGGCTTCCTGACCGTGGACGCCGAGAAGATGTCCAAGTCGATCGGCAACGTCCTGCTGCTGCACGATCTGGTGAAGGCCATGCCGGGCGAGGTGGTGCGTTGGGCCCTGCTGAGCGCCCACTATCGCCAGCCGCTCGACTGGAACCAGACCCTGCTGGACCAGAGCCGCAAGAACCTGGACCGCCTCTACGGCGTCCTGCGCGACGCCGACGCCAGGCTGGCCGGTTTCGACCTCTCCACGCTGGAGGAAGCGGAGATGGAGCTGGCCGAGAACGCCCTGGACCCGGTGCTGGACGCGCTGGAGGACGACCTCAACACGCCGGGGGCCATCGCCCAGCTGTTCGGTCTGGGCAACGCCCTGCGCGACCTGCTGAACGACGCCGAGGCCGACATCAACGACGTGGCCATGGCCCGCTGGACGCTGCAGGAGGCCGCCGGCCTGCTGGGCGTGCTGGCCCTGACGCCGGACGCCTGGTTCGAGGGCGGCGACCCGGCCCTGAAGGCCGAGGTCGAGGGCCTGCTGGAACAGCGCGCCAGCGCCCGCGCCGAAAAGAACTGGGGCGAGGCCGACCGCATCCGCGACCGCCTGAACGAACTGAACGTCGTCGTCATGGACGGGCCCCAAGGCGCCACCTGGCGGGTGAAGGGCTGATCCATTTCCTTCTCCCCTTGTGGGAGAAGGTGGCAGGCGGAGCCTGACGGATGAGGGGTGTGAGCACCTCGCATCCGATCAAGGTCGAAGCCTCTGACCATGATATCCAAACGGCGCGCTGACACCCCTCATCCGACCTCGCTTTGCTCGGCCACCTTCTCCCACAAGGGGAGAAGGGAAAATCAGCGCGCTTTTCTGATCAGCTCGTCCGCCAGGACGTCCGTCAGATAGCCGTCCGCGACCCGGCCGTTGGCCTGCTGCCAGCGGCGAAGGGCGGCGCGGGTGTTCGAGCCGATGACCCCGTCGACGCCCTGGGTGTCGAAGCCCATGCGCGTCAGGGCGGTCTGGGCGCCGACGCGCTGTTCGCGGGTCAGGGGGCCGTCGTTGGGCCAGGCGACGGTCAGGGCCGGTTTGCCCTGCACCCCGTCGGCGATCAGGCCGATGGCCAGGGCGTAGCTGACCGAGTTGTTGTAGCGCCGGATCACATAGTGGTTGGGCAGGGCCAGGAAGGCCGGGCCCTTGGCGCCCTGGGGCAGCAGGATGGTCGCGCCCTCGGCGGCTTCCTCGCGGTTCGGCGCCGAACCATTGGCCAGACGCACGCCCCGACCCGACCAATAGGCCCAGTCGTGCTTGGGTCCCTCGGCCTGGCTGTAGTCGAAGTCGGCGGGCAGGATGACCTCATAGGCCCAGCCCTGACCGCGCTTCCATCCGGCCTGGGCCAGCAGATTCGCCGCCGAGGCCAGGGCGTCGGCGTCCGAACCCCAGATATCCACCTTGCCGTCGCCGTTCTGATCCACGCCCAGCTTCAGATAGCTGTCGGGCATGAACTGGGTCTGGCCCATGGCGCCGGCCCAACTGCCCTTCAGGCCGCTGCGGGCGCGCTTGCCGTCCACCACGATGTCGAGGGCGTTCTTCAGCTGGTCCTCGGCCCAGGCGCGGCGGCGGCCGTCATAGGCCAGGGTCGCCAGGGAGCGGATGACGTCGAAATCGCCCTGAACCTGGCCGAAGGCGCTTTCCTGGGCCCAGACGCCCAGCAGGATCTCGGTCGGGACGCCGAATCTCTGGGTCACCTCCCACGGCACGCGATCGACGCGCTGGCGGGCCATGCCGATTCGGGCCGGAGCGGTGGCGCTCTGGATATAGGCGCCGGCGGGGCGCGAGAACTCGGGCTGGTTACGGTCCAGGCGGATGACGCTGGCGTTGGGCGTGACGCTGTTCAGCTCGCGCGAATACTCCCATTTCCGTTCGCCGCCGTGACGATTGAGGAAGCCCTGCTTCCAGGCCTCGAAGCCCGCCTGATCATAGGCGTCCGAC
>JALAGW010000332.1 GCA_022712235.1 Brevundimonas sp.
GAGGAAGACCCGGCGATGGACTTCAACGCCCGTCAGACGCGTTTCTGGCTGACCACCGACGGCCTGGTCGGCGGCCACAAGGTCGGCACCCGGCTGGAGATGGACTTCCAGAGCCTGCCCGGAACGGGCGACCAGCGCATCACCAGCGCCTCGAACCCCGCCCTGCGCCGCGCCTTCGTGACCATCGACAACTGGCTGATCGGTCAGGAGTGGACCAACTTCCAGAACACCGCCGTCCTGCCGGAATCCGCCGACTTCGTCGGCGCCGCCGAGGGCACGGTCTTCGCACGGCAAGTGCAGGTGCGTTACACGCGCGGTCCCTTCTCGATCGCGGTCGAGAACCCCGAGACCACCGTCACCCCCTTCGGCGGCGGCGCCCGCGTCATCGCCGACGACAGCAGCCTGCCCGACCTGACCGCGCGCTATGCGATCAGCCGTCCATGGGGCGACCTACAGTTCGCCGGCCTGCTGCGTCAGCTCAAGTATGAGAACCCGGCCAGCAATATCGACGACACGGCGACCGGCTGGGGCCTGTCGGCCTCGACCAAGATCAAGGTCGGCGCCCAGGACGACATCCGCCTGATGCTGACCGGCGGCGAAGGCATCGGCCGCTACGTCGGGCTCAACTTCTCCAACGACGCAGTGCTGGACGCCTCGGGCCAGCTGGACGCCATCGGCGTGATCGCCGGTTTCGCCGCCTATCGCCACGTCTGGTCGCCGGGCTGGCGCTCCAGCCTGATCTGGTCGACGCAGAAGGTGGACAACGACGTCCTGCTGACCGGGACCGGCGCCAACCGCTCGGCCCAGAGCCTGCACGCCAACCTGATCTGGTCGCCGGTCAGCGCGTTTGATGTCGGAGCCGAACTGATGTTCGCTGACCGCAAGCTGGAATCGGGTCTGGACGGCGACATGACCCGTCTGATCCTGTTCGCCAAATACGGCTTCTGAGAAGACCAAGAACAAGACTGGAGGAAACGCGTGTCCACTGATCCGGAAATCTATCCCGTCCCCGCCGACCTGGCCGCCCGCGCCCACATGGACCGCGCCGGCTATGATGCGGCCCGGATCGCAGCGCGCGAGACCCCGGACGCCTATTGGGGCGAGCAGGCCAAACGCCTCGACTGGATGACCTTCCCGTCAAAGATCAAGGACGTGTCGTTCGACAAGGCCGACTTCCGCATCCGCTGGTTCGAGGACGGGGTGCTGAACGTCTCGGCCAACTGCATCGACCGCCACCTGCCCCACCGCGAAAACGATGTCGCCATCATCTGGGAGGGCGACGAACCGACCGACAGCGAACACGTCACCTACGGCCAGCTGCATGAACGCGTCTGCCGCATGGCCAATGTGCTCAAGGCCAACGGCGTCCAGAAGGGCGACCGCGTCACCATCTACCTGCCCATGATCCCCGAGGCCGCCTACGCCATGCTGGCCTGCGCCCGGATCGGCGCGGTCCACTCGGTCATCTTCGGCGGCTTCTCGCCCGACAGCATCGCCGGGCGCATCGAGGACTGCGGCTCGACCTTCGTCATCACCGCCGACGAGGGCTGCCGCGGCGGCAAGAAGGTCCCGCTGAAGGCCAATGTCGACAAGGCGCTGGAAAAGGTCTCGGGCGTCGACGGCGTCCTGCTGATCCGCCACACCGGGGCCGACGTGGGCTTCGTCGAGGGCCGCGATCTGGACTACGAGACCGAGGCGGCCAAGGTCACGACCCACTGCCACCCGGAGCCCATGCAGGCCGAGGACCCGTTGTTCATCCTCTACACCTCGGGCTCGACCGGAAAGCCCAAGGGGGTGCTGCACACCACGGGCGGCTATCTGTTCTGGGCCAGCTACACCCATGAGCTGGTGTTTGATTACCGTCCCGGCGAGGTCTTCTGGTGCACCGCCGACGTGGGCTGGGTGACGGGCCACTCCTATGGCGGCTATGGCCCCCTGGCCAACGGGGCCACGACCCTGCTGTTCGAGGGCGTGCCCAACTACCCCAGCGTCAGCCGTTTCTGGCAGGTCATCGACAAGCACAAGGTCGAGATCTTCTACACCGCCCCCACGGCCCTGCGCTCGCTGATGCGCGAAGGCGACGCGCCGGTGAAGACGACCAGCCGCAAGTCCCTGCGCCTTCTGGGCAGCGTCGGCGAGCCGATCAATCCCGAGGCCTGGCGCTGGTATCATGAGGTGGTCGGGGATGGTCGCCTGCCCATCGTCGACACCTGGTGGCAGACCGAGACCGGCGGCGTCCTGGTCTCACCCCTGCCGGGCGCCACGGACCTGAAGCCCGGATCGGCGACCAAGCCCCTGCCCGGCGTCGAGTTGCAGATCGTCGATGCCGAAGGCGGCGTTCTGGAGGGCGCGACCGAAGGCAACCTGTGCATCACCGACAGCTGGCCGGGCCAGATGCGCACCGTCTATGGCGATCACCAGCGCTTCTTCGACACCTATTTCTCGACCTATCCGGGCAAGTATTTCACCGGCGACGGCTGCCGCCGGGATGAGGACGGCTATTACTGGATCACCGGTCGGGTCGATGACGTCATCAACGTCTCGGGCCACCGCATGGGCACGGCCGAGGTCGAGAGCGC
This sequence comes from Brevundimonas sp., assembly GCA_022712235.1. Taxonomy (GTDB): domain Bacteria; phylum Pseudomonadota; class Alphaproteobacteria; order Caulobacterales; family Caulobacteraceae; genus Brevundimonas. The sequence goes on from JALAGW010000332.1 coordinate 2,580, forward strand.
CCTGGTCCTGCACGACGACGTGGCCGAGGCCGCCGTGGTCGGCTTCCCCCACGACATCAAGGGTCAGGGCATCTACGCCTATGTCACCCTGAACAAGGGGGTCGAGGCCACCGACGCCCTGCGCAAGGCCCTGGTCGCCCAGGTGCGCGAGGAGATCGGCCCCATCGCCGCCCCGGACGTCATCCAGTGGGCGCCGGGCCTGCCCAAGACCCGTTCGGGCAAGATCATGCGGCGCATCCTGCGCAAGATCGCCGAGAACGAGATCGGCGCCTTGGGCGACACCTCGACCCTGGCCGACCCTTCGGTCGTCGACGACCTGGTGAAGAACCGGGCCGCCTGACGAGCCTACCCTCTCCTCCCCGGAGCAAGCGGCCGGCGTTCCTGAAAGGGAGCGTCGGCCGTTTCGTCATTTGAGCCTGAGCCACGGCGGCGCTAGACAGCCCCGACAGCGAACAGGAGCAGATCATGAGCGGAACCGTCCTCATCACCGGCGCCACGGCGGGCATCGGACAGGCGGCGACGCGCCGCTTCGCCTCGGCCGGCTGGAAGATCATCGCCACCGGCCGCCGCGCCGAGCGTCTGGACGAACTGGTCACTGAGCTGGGCGCGGACGTGGTCCATCCCCTCGTCTTCGACATCCGCGACGAGGCCGCCATCGACGCGGCTCTGGACGCCCTGCCCGAGGGCTTCCGCGACATCGACGTCCTGATCAACAACGCCGGTTTGGCGCTGGGCGTCGCCGCCGCCCAGGACGCCGATCTGGACCAGTGGCGTCAGATGATCGACACCAACATCACCGGCCTGGTGACCATCACCCGCCGCCTGCTGCCGCGCCTGATCGCGCGCAAGGGCGCCATCCTGAACATCAGTTCGGTCGCTGCGACCTATCCCTACAAGGGCGGCAACGCCTATGGCGGCACCAAGGCCTTCGTGCGCCAGTTCTCGCTGGGCCTGCGGTCCGACCTGCACGGCACCGGGGTGCGCGTCACCTCCATCGAGCCCGGCATGACCGAGACCGAGTTCACCCTGGTCCGCACCAGCGGCGACCAGGCGGCGTCCGACGCCCTCTACGGCGGCGCTCAGCCGATGACCGGCGCAGACATCGCCGAGACCCTGTTCTGGGTCGCGACCCTGCCTGCGCATCTGAACATCAACGCGCTTGAACTGATGCCGGTCAGCCAGTCCTTCGCCGGCTTCCAGGTGGCGCGGAGCTGAACGCTTCA
>JALAGW010000333.1 GCA_022712235.1 Brevundimonas sp.
AAACGGAACACTCCCATCTCGACCAGATCGCCGCTGCTCTGCGAGCCCAGGGCGATGAAGTCGGCGATGTCGTTGCCCGCAGAGAAGGAATCGCCCTCGCTGCGGAACAGGACCACGCGCACCGCGTCATCGACCTTGGCCCGCTCGGTCGCCTCGGCCAGGGCCGCATACATGGCCTGGGTGATGGCGTTCTTCTTGTCCGCCCGATCGAAAACGACCGTCAGGACGCCACCGTCCAGATCCACCTTGATGTGTTCGCTCATTTCGCCGCCTCCGTCAGTGTCCACCAGTCGACGCCCGCCTCATCACGGTCGCGCCGAGCCCGCCCCTCGCGGGCCAGATAGTTCAAGTGCGCGATCGCCTCGCCGGTCGCCATGCTCAGCACCTCGTCGCCCACCGGGCGCGCGAACAGGGCCGGAAACACGTCCACGGCGCGCGAGGGCGCTCTTAGCGTCCGTTCCAGACGCTTCAACGCTGTCTCATGCCCCCGTATCAGCGCCTCCAGCCGCGTCGTGACGCCATGGAAGGGCTCGCCGTGCGACGGCAGGACGAAGAGATCACTCGGCAGCCGCGCCTTCAGCGCCGCCAGCGAGCGCAGCCATTCGCCCAGGGGATCGCCTTCCGGCTCGGTCGGCCAGACGGAGACGTTAGAGGAAATGCGCGGCAGAATCTGATCGCCCGACAGAAAGACCCCGTCGCCTTCACGCCACAGACAGACGTGTTCAGGGCAATGGCCTTCGCCGATCACCACCCGCCAGTCGTCGTCGCCGATGCGCAACACATCGTTTTCGGACAGACGCTGATAGGCGGCGGGCATGGCCGCCACGGCCTTGCCGAATCCGCCGTAGCCGGTGCGCCAACGCGCGATCTGTTCGTCGCTCCACCCGGCGGCGCGATAGACCACGCCTGCGTCCGGCGCCGGCTGGCCTTCGTCGGCGATCAGCATCCGCGCCGTCACATATTCCAGCCGCGACATCAGCAGGGGCGCCTGGAAGCGTTCGCACAGCCAGCCCGCCAGGCCGATATGGTCCGGATGCATATGGGTGCAGATGACGCGCTTGATCGGCTTCCCGCCCAGCGGCCCGGCCAGCGCCGCGTCCCACCCCGCCTGAGATGCGCTGGTCTTCAACCCCGTATCCACCAGGGTCCAGCCGTCGCCGTCGGCCAGGGCATAGACGTTGATATGGTTCAGACTGAGCGGCAGGGGCAGGCGCATCCACAGCACGCCGGGCGCGACCGCGACCGCCTGGCCGGGGTCAGGCGGCGGCCCTGACGGGTAGGTCAGGCCACGTGCGGTCGTCGTCGCCTTTTCGCTTATCGCGCCGTCCGCCAAGTCAGTCTCCAATCGCAACGGTCATTGATCTAGGCCGATTGACGGTTCCGGTCCAGAGGTCTGTCGCGCAGCGCCGCTTGACCGGACCGAAAGACCCCGCCAAGGCTGCCGCTATCCAGTTGAGGCCGAGGGAGCCCTTTACAGTGACCATCAAACGTATCAGCCGCGCCTTGGGGATCGCCGCCAGCCTGGCCGCCGTAACGCTTAGCCCCACGTTCGCCTTCGCTCAGCAAGCGCCTCGCGCGGGCGATGAGCGTGTGACGGCGGAACGCGTCCAGCCCGGCCGCATCGGCGGCGACCGCAATGAACGCCGACAGCAGCGCCAGCGTTCGCAAGCGGCTGCGCCCGCCGATCCGGCCGTCATCAAGGCCGAGGTCGAGACGCTCTTCACCACGGCCTCCACCGCCTGCCAGGTGACGGACTCCAAGCTGCTCGGCGTCAGCGCCGAACAGGTCAAGATCTACGAGGCCTCCTGCTCCGAGGGTCCGGGCTACATCCTGGTCGCCTCGACCCCGCCGCAAGTGGTCGACTGCGTGATTCTCGACAGCCAGGCTCAGGCCGCGCGCGCCGCGAATCCTGAAGCGCCGGCGACCAGCCCGACCTGCACCCTGCCCGGCAACCAGGACATTCAGGGCTTCCTGAAGGCCTATGCGACCCAGGCGGGCGTTCCGTGCACGGTTGACGAAGTCAAGGTCCGCGGTCAGTCGGGCGACGGCGCCGTCATCTATGAAGTCGGTTGCGCCGGCGTCGATGGATACTGGATCGAGAAGGAAACCTCGGGCTGGAAGAAGACGGAATGCCTGCAGATCGTCAGCCAGAACTCGACCTGCCAGTTCACCACTCCGGCGGAGCAGGCGGCGACGGTCAAGGCCTGGCTGCCCGGCTCGGAAGCCGCCGCTTGCGACGTCCAGCAGGTTCGCCTGATGGGCCAGAACGCCAACGGCCGCTTCATCGAAATGACCTGCGCCGGCGCTGACGGCGTCATCATTCGCCAGAACGCCGAACACGCCGTCCAGCAGGTCTATCCCTGCGCCACGGCCCAGCAGATCGGCGGCGGCTGCAAGCTGACCACGACGCCTCCGGCCGCAACGCCGCAAGCCTGATCGACATCTGATCGTCAAACGAAGCGCCGCCGGAGCGATCCGGCGGCGTCTTTGTTTTCGGCGAGCCCTTTTCGCCGAACGCGACGCGCCTTAGCCTTGGGCCATGCGCATCGCCACCTGGAACGTGAACTCGGTCAACGCCCGCCTGCCCACCGTGCTGGCCTGGCTGGAATCGGCCAATCCCGACGTCGTCTGCTTCCAGGAAATCAAATGCGTGGACGAGAAATTCCCGCGCGAAGCCTTCGAGAGCCTGGGCTATAACGTCGAGACCCACGGTCAGAAGACCTATAACGGCGTCGCCATCCTGTCGAAATTCCCCCTGTCCGACATCCGGCGCGGCCTGCCCGGCGACGACAGCGACGAACAGGCCCGCTACCTGGAGGCCCTGATCGAGGCCCCGATCCCGGTGCGCGTGGCCTCCATCTATCTGCCCAACGGCAATCCGCTGGGCACCGAGAAATTCCCCTACAAGCTGGCCTGGTTCCAGCGCCTGCACGACCACGCCAGGGAACTTCTGGCCTATGAAGAACCGCTGGCCCTGTGCGGCGACTACAACTGCATCCTGACGCCCGACGACGCGGCCAAGCCCGAGGAATGGGTCAACGACGCCCTGTTCCAGCCGGAAACCCGCGCCGCCCTGAACGCCATGAAGTGGCTGGGCCTCTCGGACGCCCATGAGTTGGGCGGCGAGCCCAAGGGGACCTACACCTTCTGGGACTATCAGGCCGGCGCCTGGCAGAGGAACAACGGCATCCGCATCGACTACGCCCTGCTCTCGCCCCAGGCTACGGACCGCTTCCGGGGGATCGAAACCCATCGCGAAGCCCGCGACATGGACAAGCCCAGCGACCACGTCCCCGTGGTGGTCGATCTGGACCTGGAGGTCTGATCCATGGGCGAGACGTTCAGGGTCATCCTGCTGATCGCCCTGACCGCCGCCTTCCTGACCACCGGCGCCCTGCTGCTGTCCTGGTGGATGGAGTCGGAGCGGCGGCTGAAGCGGGCCCTGGTGAAGACGCTGGGGGTCAAGGCCGACACCGAGGCCCTGTCGCCCGCCGAGGGCCGCGCCGCAGGCCTCGACTTCGACGGCGGCCAGGTCGTGGTGCTGTGGAAGCGCGGCGCGCAGGGGCTGGTCTATAGTTTCGATGAGGTCGAGGGCGGCGAGATCATCGTCGACGGCCATGTCGTGGCTCGCGCCCGTCGCGGCGCCCTGCGCAAGGACCTGGACGTGGTCGTGCCCGAGGCCGAACAGGTCGTGCTACGGCTGATGTTCGCCGATGCGCGCCATCCCGAGTTCGAGCTGGCCCTGTGGAACGCCGACCTGCCGGCCTCGACCGGCTCGCCGTCCGAGGCGTTGCGGCTGGGGCGCCGCTGGTTGTCGCACGTCGAAGCCCTGATGAAGCGCTGATCGCCCTTCCCGCCTCCCTCGCGGAAGGCTAGAACCCCCGCCTCTACTGTTTACTGTGTTTCTCAGGAGCCCGCCGTGGCCCGTCTCTTCGACGCCTACATCATCGCCGACTGGACCGCCGCCGAAGGCAAGAAGCTGGGCGAGCAGACCCTGTGGGTCGGCGTCGCCAAGCGCGACGTGCGCTTCCGCCTCTATACCGAAACCCACAACGTCGCCACGCGCGCCGAGGGCGAAGCCCTGATCGCCGACCTGCTGGCCGAACACCGCAAGCGCGGCGACCGCGTCCTGGTCGGCTTCGACTTCGACTTCGGCTTCCCGGCCGGCACGGCCGAGCGACTTAAACTGGACGGCCGTCCGTGGGACGCCATGGGCAGGTTCCTGGCCGCCAACATCGTCGACAAGGCCGACAACACCAACAACCGCTATCAGGTCGCGGCCAAGATGAACCGGCTGATGACGGACCAGCCCTGGCCCTTCTGGGGCGCGCCCGCCAGCCAGGCCCAGCGCTGGCTGACCACGACCAAGCCGCCCGAAGGCGCCGGCGCCGACATCCCCGAGTTCCGCGCCACGGAACTGGCCGCGCGCAAGGACAAGCTGCCGCCCAAGAGCGTCTGGCAGATGCACGGCGCCGGCGCCGTCGGCGGCCTGACCCTGCTGGGCGTCCCCATGCTGCGCCGCCTGCTGGACAAGCTGGGGGCCTCGGCCGCCGTCTGGCCCTTCAACACCGGCTGGCGTGAACTGACCGAGGCCGACGTCGAGCCCCTGTCGGCCGTCGTGGTCGAGGTCTGGCCCGCCCTGTTCGACGCCAAGCGCCAAGTCAGCGCCGAGGGCGTCAAGGAATACAAGACCCAGGCCCAGGTCCGCGCCGCCGCCGAAGCCTTCGCCCAGATGGACGACGCCGGCGACCTGCAAAAGGCCTTCGCCCCGCCCAAGGCGGCGGACGAGGCCATGATCGCTCAGGTCGAGAACGAAGAAGGCTGGATTCTAGGGGTGTAAGCCCCCGCCGCAGGTCGGCGAGGACAACGCCTGGTCAGCCCCGCTCAGCCTTTGAACGCGAGAAAGGCGCCGAGAAGGCAGAAAACGCCGACCACGACCACGCCGACAAACAACTTGGCGCGCAGGGCCTGGCGCATCTCGCGTTTCTTGAAATCGACGCTCGCGTCGTAGTCCTTGAACATGACGACGCCCCCGGATGTGCGGTTCTCGAACTTGAACCTGGCTATCGCATGATGCTCTGCGATGTGCTGCCTGCCCAGGACGACGCCCCACGCGATCAAGGCCACGCTCGCGATCAGTAATACTGAACCCATCCAAAACCCCTCGGTCTGGCCGACAGCGTTATTGACGCCCGCCGCTGATTTCCGCCTGCAAGGCTATGGCGGAGACGCCGCGCGAGTCCTGACGACCTTCTCAAGGATTTCTGAAGCCGGATTCAGCGGCTGCGTGAGCCGCCCTGCCTCGGCTCCTCCTCCGGCCGGTGCACCAGCGACACCAGCACCACCGAGATGATCATTAGCAGGAACCACGCCCCCAGCTTGTTCAGGCTGACCATCTCCCAGCCGTCCGCCTGCCCCGGATAGACCCAGGCCCGCGCGAACGTCCCCAGGTTCTCCGCGAACCAGATGAACAGGGCCACCAGGAAATAGCCCAGCAGCAGCGGCATCGACCGCCGCCGTCGGTCCGCGGTGAAGTAAAACCAGCCACGCCCGAACAGCAGCGCCGTCGCGATGAACAGCGCGATCCGCACGTCCGGCAGCCAGTGATGGGCGAAAAAGTTGACGTATATGGCCGCCGCCAGACCCCAGGTCGTCCACAGCGGCGGATACCCCCGCACCCGGATATGGAAGATGCGCTGCACACGCGCGATATAGCTGCCCACCGCCGCATACATGAAGCCCGAGAACAGCGGCACCGCCCCGATCCGCAGCAGCGACTCCTCGGGATAGATCCACGACCCGTGATAGGTCTTGAACAGCTCCATGATCTTCCCGTCGACATGGAACTGGAATATGACCCGCGCCTCCTCCCAGCTCTCCAGCTTGAAGGCCAGCATCAGCCCCTGAATGCCCAGCGCCCCGACCACCAGAAAGTCATAGCGCGACACCGGCGCCGCATCCGGCCACAACAAATGCGTCCCGACCAGCAGCACCAGCATGGCCCCGCCG
>JALAGW010000042.1 GCA_022712235.1 Brevundimonas sp.
CCTTGAGGGCTTCCAGGACCTTGACCTCATGATAGTTGAGCACCTCGGCGCCGTTCTGCTTCGCCAGGGCGAGACGGCGCGGGTGGTGGTCGATGGCGATCACCCGCGCCGCCCCCATGTGGATGGCGCTCTTGATCGTGAACAGGCCGACGGGGCCGCAGCCCCAGACCACCACGGTGTCGCCTGGCTCGATCCCGGCGTTTTCCGCCGCCATCCAGCCGGTGGGGAAGATGTCCGACAGGAAGAGCACCCTTTCGTCCTCAATGCCGTCAGGAACGACGATAGGGCCGAAGTCGGAATAGGGAATCCGGGCGTACTCCGCCTGACCGCCCGCGTAGCCGCCGGTCAGGTGGGAATAGCCGAACAGCCCGGCCGCGGGGTAGCCGTAGGCGACCTCGGATGCATCGGACTTGTCCGCCGGATTGGAGTTGTCGCAGGCCGAATACTGCTCCTTGCCGCAGAAGAAGCACTGGCCGCAGGCGATGACGAAGGGCACCACCACCTTCTGTCCGACCCTGAGACTCGTATTGCCCCGCCCCACCTCGACCACCTCGCCCATGAACTCATGGCCGAGGATGTCTCCGCGGTGCATGCCGGGGATGACGCTGTCGTAGAGGTGGAGGTCAGAGCCGCAGATGGCGGTGGCGGTGATCCTGATGATGGCGTCGCGGGGGTTGACGATCTCCGGATCGGGGACCGTATCGACCCGAACATCATGTTTGCCGTGCCAGGTGAGTGCGCGCATGGGATTCGTCCTTGATGATCAGCCGCGGGGCGCGGCGGCGGGAGCGCGGGAGGTCGAGACCTCCCCCGTCTCCATCAGTTGCTTGAAGCGGCGCAGTTCGCGCCTGGCCTGGATGCGCGGTTCGCGCTGCATCACCTTGGCCACCAGCTTGCCGACCGCGCCGGCCGGGGGATCATAGCTGATCATGACGCGGACCTCGGTCCCCCGCCCGAAGGCGTTGTCGCGGAACTCGACCCAGCCTTCGTGATCGACATCCGCCGCCTCCGTGGAGCGCCAGGCGATCTTCTCTCCCGGCCGATCCTCCACGATCTCGGTTTCCAGCTGGACGTCGAAACCGCCCGGCCCGGCTATGATCCAGTCCCGTCCGTCGCTGCTGACGGACCGGACATTGGCCATGAAAAGAGGCAGGTTCCGGAACTCGCGCCAGAAGGCGTAGAGGTCTGATCGCGGCCGGTCGATCATGACGGCCTGTATGGACGAGGAAGCGTGATCCCCGTCGTGGACGTCGTCGTCCAGAAATCCCGTCGACGCCATCTCCGCGTCCGTGCTTCTCGGCTCGGTCTGCATGGGTTCTCTCCGGTTGGAGGAAGGCGCTGTCGCCTTCCCTGATCACAGTTTCTGTCGCGCCCCCGCCAGGTCGCGGGTCAGCCTGGCGCGGCTCTTGTCAAACCGCGCCTTGTCTGCCGCCGCCTGGGCCTCCAGGCGTCCTTGCTCGGCGCGAAGGACCTCCACGCTGTCGGCGTAGGCCCGCTCGAGCGCCTCCAGTTCGCCCTCGAGGCTTTGAACCCGACGCTGCTCCGCCGCCGTCGGCCCCTTGCGCGCCTTAAGTCGCGCCGCCCGGGGACCGGTCTTGCCGACGTCAACCGCCAGTCCTCGCTCGACGACCTCTCCAGGTCGCGCTCGCGCCGCCTCCGCGTCTGCGGCTTCAGGCGCTTCCCTGGCGAGTCCCGACGCGAAGATGTCCTGCTGGATGCCCCAGGCGGCGAGGGCCTTGGGCCGGGACGGGGCCGCCACCGTGAAAAGGTGAAACCCGTCCGACCATTCAAAGACCTTCAGCCTGGACGCCATGTCGCCTAGCCGGAAATCGCGGCCTGAATCTCCTGGGCCTTCTGCAGGTGCGCCTCGATCTTCGGCAGGACGGTCCGTGCGTGAGCCGCCAGGGCCGGCGCATCCGCATTGTCGGCGAATCCGCGATGCAGGGTCACGGCCTCCTGGTGGGCCGCCACCTGCTGGTCGATATAGACCTTGTCGAAATCCGCCACGCCCGCCGACCTCAGATTGTCCAGCAGCCCCTTGCGACGCTGGTCCACTTCCGCGGGCGGCGTGACGTCGGGAGCCGCGGCGGCGGCGGCCGTCCTGAGGGCTGCTGCAGCGGCGGTGTGATCGGTCTTGATCATCTGGGCCAGGGCCTTGACGTCGGCCCGCTTGGCGCGCTCCAGAGCGATGTCGGCCGCCTGGACCTCATACATGTCTCCCATGGCGGCGCCGGGGACATAGGCGCTGACGAGGTTGCTCCCCATGGTTGCGGCCGAGGTCTGGCCGACGGGTGCGGAGACCGCGTCCTGGGCCTTGTCGACCGCCTCGTTTCCGCCCTGCGGGCTGCATGCGGACAGAAGCGCGGCGGCGGCGGCGGCGATGTTAGGGGCGTGTCGCATGGTCATGAGCTCCTTGTGGATGTGACTGACGAAGCGCGCCCCGGGCCGGGGGGTTTCCAGCGACCGCTACCGGTCACGACAAGGCCCCTGCGAGCCCGGCGCTGCGGGGCCGCCCGCCACTGTCGGAAAGGCGACACAAGGCGACCCGGGCCCCTTGCGCCCCGTCGGAACCCGTCGGAACCCGTCGCGGGCCGTCTCCGTTGGAAAGCCGCCGGCCGAGCGCTGGGGGTCTCGGTCCGCCGAGAGCGCCAAGGCGAAGCCTGCGCTCGCCCCGTCGCCCCGTTCGAGCGGCGGCGGGGCTCCTAGGCTTCCGCGAGCCCCAGGTCACGCCGGAGATCGGCGAGAAAGCCCCTGGTGACCTCCATGGACGGGCTCTCCCCGACCTTGGCGTCCGCCCGAAGCAAAAGGCGCCGCACCTCCTCCTGCTCAAGAAGCCCCTTCTCCACGAGAGTGTCGAGCAGGGTGAGCTGCAGGGCGATCGAGGCGAGCGAAAGCGCTCCGGACTGCTGGGCGTTCATGGGGGATGTCCTTCCGGTGAGACTGGGGAAGCCTGTTCGCGGGCGTCCGTTTCTCACGCCCTCTACCCGACACAGGGAGCCCCTGGGGCGCTTCGCGCGTCAAAGGAGCCCTGGCCGTCAAGCGACGTTTTCACGGAGGAACCGGAGGACCCCATGCGCTTCTTGCGAGACAACAGCCTGACCCTCGTCCTGCTGCTTTTCTTCGCCCTCAGCATTCTGGGGCACGCCCTGGCGGGTTGGCGGGTCGAGGCGGCCGAGGCCCTGCGACACGGCCAGGACGCCGGCACGCTGATGGAATACCTGGGAAGCGCCCCCTTCCTGTCGACGGTTTTCGAGAACTGGGAGAGCGAATTCCTGCAGATGGCGGCCTATGTGGTCCTCACCGCCTTCCTGATCCAGAAGGGCTCGTCGGAATCCCGGGATCCCGAGGCTCCGCCGCGCGACGCCGACCTCGCGGCCCAGGCCCGAAAGCCGGGCGCGCCCGCGCCCCTGCGCTGGGGCGCCTTCTCACGCGCGGTCTATGCACGCTCCCTGGGCCTGGCGCTCATTCTGCTTTTCGTCTTCTCCTTCCTCGTCCACTGGACGCAGAGCGCGCGTGCGGCCGGGGAAGAGGCGCTGCAGCATGGAGAAGCGGCCAAGGGCGCCCTCGCCTATCTCGCCGACCCGCAGCTCTGGTTCGAGTCCTTCCAGAACTGGCAGAGCGAGTTCCTGTCCACGGCGGTCCTCGTGGTTCTGTCGATCTTCCTGAGGCAACGCGAGTCGCCTGAATCCAAGCCGGTCGCCGCCCCGCATGACCAAACCGGTGACTAGACGGACCTGGCCATATCGGCCAGCGCGAGCGCGTCCGCGGCGGCCGCGCCCGAGGCCGTGTTGTCGAAAATGACCCAGCGCTCGGCCCCGGCCTCGCCCCCAGCCATGACCTCCTGAAGAATGATCTTTAGCCGGTCGCGCCCATAGGCCGAGCGATACATCTCGGGACTGCCATGGAGACGGAAGTAGACAAGGCCCCCGGCGCCGCCAGGCATGCCTGCGCCCGGCGCCGGCTCCGGATCGGCCGCGACGCGCGCCACCTGGCGGGCGGCGAGCCACTGATCCGCCGAGGCCGTGAACCAGGAAGCATGTCGCGGCTCCACGACGATCGGCGCCTCAAGCAGGGCGCGGCAGGCGTCCAGGAAGGAACCCGTCCGGGTCTCGTCAAAGGCCAGGCTGGGCGGCGTCTGGATCAGGACCGGCCCAAGGCGGTCGCCGAGCCCCTTCAGATCGGCGGCCAGGTCCGCAAGCAGGTCTTCGCAGTTCTCCAGCCTTCGACGATGCGTGATCTCGCGCGGCGCCTTGGCGGCGAAACGAAAGTCCGCCGGCGTGGCGGCGGCCCATCGCTCGAAGGTCGAGACCCGGTGACGTCGGTAGAAGGTGGAGTTGATCTCCACGGCGCCAAGGCGGGCGGCGTAGCGTTCGAGGCCGCCGCCCGCGACGGGAAACCGGTCTCTCACCCCTGCCGGTATGGCCCAGCCCGCCGTGCCGATCCGGATTCTCATCCCTTCGGCGCGCCCGCCTTCCGGCCGGCCAGGCGAGCCGCCCGGGATCATGAAGGATCGTGACGCGCCGCCATGTCCGGCGTGGTCGGCGCCAGTTCCTCGGCCTGGGTCCTTGGCGGCGGACCATCGGTCCGTTGAAGACCGTCGTCCGGCGTTTCGCGGATCGAGAGGATGGACTCTCCGCTCTTCATCAAAGGGGCGGCGGCGTCCGCCGCCTGGACGTCCGTAGGGGAAGGCACCCTGAGCTTTCGCTCGGCCCCCTGGGCGTCGGCGACGACGACTTCATAGAATTTCATATCCATTTCTCTCCAGGGTCGGGTGATTTCGTCGACTGCGCCGGAAGGACATGTCCGGCGCCCCGTCTGTCCGGTTAGCGTTTCGACGGCCGGGGCGTTCCGGGCGCATGGCCGCCAGAGACCGATCGACGACACGGGGAACGGACGCCCCTGTCCGGAACTTGGATCCATCGCCCCCAGCATTGAAGGATCGAGCCCATGAAATCCGCCGACAAGCCGCCTGTTCTGCGCAGTCCCCGGCGGCTCCTGCAGTTTGCGGGCCTCCTGCTGCTGTTGCTGGCGCTCATATACCTCGGCACGGCTTTGACAGGATTTCTGAGGAACCAGGAAAAGCAGCCGGACCCGAGAATGACGGGGGCGGAAGCGCCGGTCGAGCGCGCTTCCGCCCCCTGACCACGCCAGGAAGAGTCGGGAGCCGGACTCTGGGAACGCCGGTTCCCTTCCTCCGTTACGACCGCCCCATGTTCAAAACTGGAGACCATCGACTTCGATGTTTGCGGACCGCGCCTACGATGAGGAATTCTTCGCCGCCATGGCGGACCGCGGCTTCTATGTCTTCACCTCTCCGCCCTGTCACGAGGCGGCGAGGCCCACCGAATCGGTGTTGTCCCGCACGCCCCTGAACCTATGCGGTCAGGCCGCAAAATCCGCTCCTCCTCCGCTGGGAGAGGCGGCTTGAATCCTCCGAAAGGCTGCTGGGCCGCTGCAGAACCGGGCGACGTGCGGCCGCCGGAATCCGGGGGCGCCGAACCCCTCCCGCAGCGAGACGCGTCATGACCGCCGCCTCCCGCTGGCCGGTCGCCCTGTGGCTGGTTCGCCACGGGCAAAGCGCCGGCAATGTCGCGCTCGACGCCGCCCATGCCGCCGGCCAGGCTCGTATCCAGCTGGAAATGCGGGACGCGGACGTTCCGCTGAGCGCCCAGGGCCTTGTGCAGGCCCGCGCCCTCGGAAACTGGTTCTCGAACATCCCGGCTCACGAACGCCCGGAAGTCGTGCTGGCTTCACCCTATCGGCGCGCCCTTGAGACAGCCGAGGCCGTACGTGCGGCCGGCGGCCTGTCGGAGACCACCGTCGCCCTGTGCCAGGACGAGCGCCTGCGAGAACGGGAGTTCGGCGTCCTGGACCGGCTCACCGCGTCAGGCGTGGCGGAGCTTTTTCCGGAGCAGGCCCAGGCGCGCCGTCTCCTGGGAAAGTTCTACCATCGGCCGCCCGGCGGCGAGAGCTGGTGTGACGTCATTCTCAGGCTTCGCAGCGCCCTCGACACTCTCAGCCTGCACCACGCCGGCAAGCGGGTCCTGATCATCGGCCACCAGGTCGTCGTCCTCTGTCTCCGCTATCTGCTCGAGCAAATGGACGAGGCCGAGGTCCTGGCGATAGACGCCCGCGGCGACGTCGCAAACTGCGGCGTCACGGAATACCGCCTGGCCGCGGACGGCCGCCGGCTGGATCTGGTCCGGTATAATTTCACCGCGCCCCTGCGAGAGACCGGCGCCCCGGTCACCTCGGCTCCCGACGCTCCGGTGGCCGCCCGATGACCGTCGCCGTCCTCGACGCCGAACTTCTGGCCTCCACGCCGCTGCCGAGACTGTCGCCGAACAGCGACAAGGAGGAACGCGGCGCCGTCCTGGTGGTGGCCGGCGGCGCCGCCGTCCCCGGCGCCGCCGTGCTTGCGGGCCGGGCGGCCCTGCGCGCGGGCGCGGGCAAGCTCCAGGTCGTGACCACAAGAAGGCTTCTGGGTCCCCTCGGGGCCGTCCTGCCCGAGGCGGGCATGCTCCACGCGCGCGAGACCCGACGGCTGGAGATCGCCCTGCCTTCCGGCCCAGGCATTTTCGCCCTCGGCGCCCAGGCCGATTCCGTGGTGATCGGACCCGGCATGGCGCACCGGAAAACGCCGCGCCTGTTTGCGCGGAGCCTGATGGAGGCCTTCCCCTTCCTCCCCATGGTGGTGGACGCAGCAGCCCTGCCTTCGCCGTCGGAAGCCGAGATCTTCTCCCGACTGGCGAACGGACGCGTCGTCCTCACGCCCCACGCCGGGGAAATGGCCCGTCTGCTGGACCTGTCCCGGGAAGAGGTGCTCGCCGAGCCTCTCGCCATGGCCAGGGATGCGGCGGGGCGCCTGCGCTCCGTCGTCGTCATGAAGGGACCCGTCACATTTATAGCGACCCCGTCCGGCCTGGCCTGGCGGCACCCGGGCGGGGTCGCGGGCCTTGCGACCTCCGGATCCGGGGATGTCCTGGCCGGTCTGATCGCCGGCTTCATGGCCCGCGGCGCCTCTCCCCTCCAGGCCGCCCAATGGGGGGTCTATATTCACGCGGCTGCAGGACGACGGCTGGCTTCAAACCTCGGATCGCTCGGATTTCTCGCGTCCGAACTGCCGGACCAGGTTCCCGGGCTTCTGGACGAGGTCTCCAGCGCGCCCGAAAGGTGAATTCCCGGCCGGAGCCTCCAGGCCGAGGAAAGCGCCTCGGTCTGTCAGACGGCCGGACAGGCCTCACCCCGGACCGCCTTCGCCCGATCCCGGTTCGGCCGTCCTGCGATGCTGCTCCGCCAGCGCGGTCTGCGGCGTCACCGCGGCCATGGCCGCCTGGATCCGGTTTCCCAGTCCCGCGACCACGTCGCCGTCGCCCCGCATCAGGGCTTCATAGCCCTGGCGCGCCACATCGGCCGGATCCATCTTGCGCTCGTCCTGACCGACCCGGGTGTCCATCATGCCGGCCCTTCGGAAGAAGTCGGTGTCCGTCGGGCCTGGCATGAGGACGGTGACTGTCACGCCGCTGTCCTTGAGTTCGTTACGCAGCGCGAAGGAGAAGTTGTCGATGAAGGCCTTGCTCCCGTTATAGACCGCCTGGAAGCTGCCCGGGATGATGCCCGCGATGGAGCCGGTGAAGAGGATACGGCCCTCGCCCCTTCGCCTCATTCTGCGCCCGGCGAGATGGGCGAGCCGCAGCGTCCCCGTAATATTGGTGTTCACCACATGAAGGATGTCGACCAGGTCCTGATCAAGGAAGGCTCCGCCCAAGCCGTGACCGGCATTGGCCGCAAGCACGTCGATGGGACGTTCGCCGACAAGGTCCCACAAGGCGGCTGTCCCGGCTTCCGTCGCGAGGTCGGCCTGCACGCCCTCCACCCTCGCGCCGACAGCCTCAAGTCCCTCTCGCGCATCTGACAGATCCTCGTCGGCGGCCAGGATCAGGTCATAGCCGTCCTCGGCCAGCAAGCGGGCCAGCTCATAGCCTATGCCCGAGGAGGCGCCCGTCACCAGGGCCGTCGGCCTGGCGGCGGTCATTCCGGCATGGTTCTGATCAGTCATGGTTCTGTTCCGTCGGCGTCATGAGGGTCGTCTTCCGCGAGGCCACGGTCGCGAGCGCCCCCGCAGGACGCCCGCGATTTCGCAATCAGGACTGGGCTTCCAGGGGCGTGGTTCGCCCGGCCCCCGGGCCGGCGCCGAGGTCGGCTCCGGTGATCGGATTGGCCGAGGGATCGGACTGCGTGCGGGCCGCAAAGGCCTGCACTGTCTTCTTGTCGGCCGCCGACAGCTTGACCGAGGCGTCCCCCGCGCCGCCGTCCACCGCCGCCTGGGCTTCGCGGTCGTCGACGACCTCCCACTGCTCGCCCTCGTTCCAGGACCCGCTCGCATCCCCCTCCCCCTGGGACATGTTGTAGTATTTGTCGGCGAAGTCCGGATGGCCCGGAAGCTTGCCGGGCGGGAAGTTGGCGGGGATGGCGTAGAGGGCCTTCTCGAAGGACTTCTGGTGGGCGACCTCGCGCGTCATGAGGAAGGTCAGAGCGTCCTTGATCCCCGCATCGTCGGTGACGTTGATCAACCGCTCATAGACGATCTTGGCCCGGGACTCGGCCGCGATATTGGAGCGGAGATCGCAGGCCGGATCGCCGATGGAGTCGATGTAGGCCGCCGTCCACGGCACGCCGGCGGAGTTGATCAGGGCCGTGCCGCCCCCGTAGAGGATGGACATGGTGTGGCTTTCGCCGCCCGAGGTCATGCTGGCGTAGAGATCCGCTTCTTCCTCGGCGGCTTCGGCCAGCCTTCCCTTGGCCCCGCGGTTGAGCATGGCGACGATCGAGCCGATGATCTCCAGGTGGCTCAGCTCCTCCGTGGCGATGTCCATCAGCATGTCGCGGCGGCCGACGTCCTCGTCGGCCAGTCCCTGGGTGAAGTAGCGCATGGCGGCGGCGAGCTCGCCCTGGGGGCCGCCGAACTGTTCAAGCATCAGGGTGGCGAGGGCGGGGTTGGGTTCGGCGACCCGAACCGTGTACATCAACTTCTTGTTGTGCATGAACATGATGTCGTCATCCATTTGATGATAAAGAAAATAGGTTCAGGATTCGCTTGACGGCTCAGCGGCTGGCGTTCGCGCCGGCGCGCCTGAGCTCGAGGTGTTTCTCGACCAGCATGGGCAGGCTTTCGTTGACCCAACGCGCCATGCGCACCTCCTCCTCCAGGGTGGCCCCGAGGGGGTCGTAGGCCGCCGAATAGCCCCCGCTCTCAGCCAGAAGGATCAGCGCCCGGTAGGACGCCGCCTCGAAGTTCTCGAAGGCGTAGTTGGCGAAGGCGTTCTTCAGGATCTCGTCCTCGGCGAAGCTGTGGCTCATGGCCGCCAGATTGCCGCCAAGCGAGAGCGCAGCGTCCTTGAGCCCGGACGGCGTCTCGTCGAAGCCGTCCAGCAGGGCCTCCAGACGGAGGATCTGTCCCTCGGTCTCGAGACGGTGCGCCTTCAACCTGGCGGCGACCTCGGTGAAGTTTCGCGCGCGGTCGATCTGGCGATCCATCAGGGCCAGGGCCTGGTTTTCCACGGCATGGGCGTTCTTGAGGCCCGTGACGAAGACGTCGCGCCAGACGTCGTCTGCATTGGTCATGTCGGCTTTCCTTGCAGTCGGTTCAGGAGGCTAACCCCCGCGACCGGCGCCGGGACCGACGTGTCGGGTTCAGGTCACTGCGGATCGCCGCTCCCGCCCTTCTCTTCCGGGGCCGCACGCTGCGGACGGCGGCGCCCAAGGTCGAAACCATCATCCCGGGACAGGACGTGGAGGCGAACGTCGAACATGGACAGGGCGTCCTCGGCGCCGCCTTCCGAGATATTGGAGTGGCTCGCGTCCTCCCCGTCGACGACATAGACGGCGCCGTCGCCTAGCACCCGCAGCCGCCCGTGCTCGACCACCACGGCCGTGTTTTCATCGATGCCCAACCCCATGAGCCGCGGATTGTGGGCCACCGCGCCGAGCAGCCGGCCGAACCGTCCCCTTTCGGCGAAGTGCTGGTCGATGATGACATTGGGGAGCAGGCCCAGTCCCGGGGCCATGTGCACCTCGCCGATCCTGTAGGATTCCGCGCTCGGCCCCTTGACCAGCATGGTTTCGCTCATCACCGAAGCCCCCGCCGACGTGCCTGCGATCAGGCCGCCGCGCGCATGGAGATCGCGGATGCGTCGCTCGATCGGCGTGTCGCCGATCTGGCTGGCCAGCCTCAGCTGGTCGCCGCCGCTGAAGAAGACGCCCGCGGCGCCGTCAAGCAGTTCGAGAAGGTCCTGCTCGTGGCTTTCGGCCCGGTCCTCGACGTAGAGCTCGATCAGTTCCCCGACGCCGAGGCCCTTGAACCCTTCCCGATAGCTGTCGAAATAGCCTTCGGGCTCATGGGAGGCGATGGTCGCAATGACCAGCTTCCCGCCGTCGAGACGCCGCGCGACTTCATTGAGGATGACCCTCTCGCCGGTCTTGTCCTCATGTCCGCCGATGATGATCAGGGGTCCCTCACCCATGAGGAGGCTCCAGGATGACGCCCGGCGCATTCAGGCCCAGGGCCGAGGACGGGAAGCTGGGACGGAAGGCCTGGATCTGCGCCCACACCGCCTCGATGCGTGTCGGCGTCAGGACGACGAGGTCCCCGGGTCGCGCCGCTTCAAGACATGCGGCCACGGCCGCCTCCTCCTTTTGTACGCCGCGGAAGCGGGATGCGTCCGCTCCGCTGCGCAGCGCCCCTTCGCCAAGCAGGCGGATCACGTCTCCCGCGGGACGGCCGCGGTTGTCGGGCGTCTCCCGGAAGACGACCTCGTCGAAGAAGCCGGCGCTGATCTCGCCCATGGCGACGATCTCCTGGGTCCGCCGGTCGCCGGGGATGCTGATCATGGCGATGGTCCTGCCGCCGGCCGGCCGGATCGCGGCCACGAGGGCGCCGAGGGCCCGAAGGCCGTCCGGGTTGTGGGCGTAGTCCATGATGACCCGGAAGCCGTGCTGGTCGCAGATGTTGAGGCGGCCGGGATTCTGCTCGTAGCTGGATGTGAAGCTGCCCAGGGCCGCCCCGATCCGCTCGGGAGGCACGCCCACGCCGTAACAGGCGGCCGCCGCCGCCAGGATGTTGGCCACATTGAAAGCCGCCGCCCCGCCCAGGGTAGAGGGCATGTCGGCCGCGCGGCCCAGCAGCATTCGCTCGCCCCGGTCGTGAAGCTCAATCACGCCGCTTGCAGCGTCATAGAGGACAGCGGCGCCGCCTTCTGCTACAAGCTTGAGCAGGACGCCCGGCGTCCCGGCGCCGCCCCGCATGGAGAACCAGCAGACCCGGCCGCCGGCATGGCGCGCCATGCGCAGGGTCAGGGGGTCGTCGGCGTTCAGCACGCTCATTCCCCGACGCGACACCGCCTCGGCCACCACCGACTTGACCTTCGCCAGGTCCTCCAGGGTGTCCACCCCCTTGAGCCCCAGGTGGTCGGGCTGGACGTTGAGGACGCAGCCGACGTCGCAGCGGTCGAAGGCCAGGCCCTCGCGCAGGATGCCCCCTCGGGCGCATTCCAGCACCGCGACGTCGACGACGGGATCATTGAGCACCATCCGGGCGCTGCGCGGACCGCTGGCGTCTCCGGCGCGGATCCTCTCTCCGTCGACATAGACCCCGCTGGTGTTGGTCAGGCCCACGACCCGTCCTTCCGCCTGCAGCACATGGGCGATCATCCGGCCCACGGTCGATTTCCCGTTGGTGCCCGTCACTGCGATCACGGGAATGCGGGACCGGACGCCTCGCGGGAACATCATGTCCAGGACCGGCCGGGCGACGTCCCTCGCCTCGCCCTCCGAAGGCGACAGATGCATGCGCAAACCCGGCGCCGCATTGACCTCGACCACGCCCCCGCCGGTTTCGCGCACGGAGCGGCGGATGTCCGGCGCCAGAAGATCCACCCCGGCCACGTCCAGGCCCAGGGCCAGGGCGGCCCGCCGGGCGATGGCGGCGTTGGCCGGGTGAATCTCGTCGGTCCGGTCCGTCGCGGTCCCGCCCGATGAAAGGTTGGCGGCGGTGCGGAGCAGGACCCTGACGCCGGGCCCCGGAACGCTCTCGGGCGACAGTCCCTGGCGGGCCAGGAGGGCCAGCGCCTCCTCGTCGAGACGGATAAGGGTCAGGCTGTTCTCATGGCCGACGCCGCGGCGCGGGTCAGCGTTGACCTCTTCGACCAGTTCGACCACCGAACGACGCCCGTCGCCCTCGACGCAGGGCGGCCGGCGCTCGGCGACGGCGACGACCCTGCCGTCGACCACCAGCACCCGGTAATCGCGGCCCGGAAGCTCCTGTTCGACGATGACCCGCCGCCCGTGGGGCGCGGCGAGGGCGAAGGCCTTCCTGACGGCCTCGGACGTGTCCAGACCCGTCGTCACGCCCCGTCCGTGGTTGCCGTCGAGCGGCTTGACCACGACCCTGCCGCCCAGGCGGGCGGCCGCGGCGACCGCCTCGTCCGCGGTACGGACCACCTCCCCGCGCGCGGTCGGACAGCCGACCGCGTCGAGCAGGGCCTTAGCCTGGGCCTTGTCGCCCGCCAGTTCAGCGGCGATCAGGCCCGTGCGATCCGTCACGCTGGCGCGGAGGCGTCTTTGCCGCGCCCCCCAGCCCAGGCGCAGAAGGCTCCCGGCGTTGAGACGTTCGACAGGAATCCCCCGACGTCGCGCGGCGTCGACGAGGGCCTGGGTGGAGGGTCCGAACGCCGTCCGGCGCACCGCGTCGCGGAGAATGGCCGCCGCCTCGTCGGCATGGACCGCGCCCGGCAGGCGCGGATCCAGGCTGTCCGCGCAGACCCGGTCCAGACCGCCGATGCCGGCGAGCGCTTCGGGCAGCAGGGCGTTGCAGACCTGGAGGGCCAGTCGCCCGGCCAGCAGGGCCGTCGTCTCGTCGCGATAGGTGAAGAGGATGTCGTAAACCCCCGGCTGATCGCGCACCGAACGCGTCTTTCCGCGGGTGACAGGGGTTCCGGCTCGGGTCTGGAGTTCAAGCGCGACATGCTCCGCGACGTGGCCGAACCAGGTTCCGTCACGCAACCGACGCACGAATCCGCCTGGCTCGCCGTAGCAGCAGCCGTGCCGCTCGAGGCCCGGCAGCGTCTCCAGCAGGCGCGTCGTGAAGTCGCCGAGGCGATCCGTCGGCCAGTCCTCCATCCGACCCAGGTCGAGGCGGATGCGCGCCATGGGCCGGGCGCTGTAAAGGTGCGGGCCGCGATAGAGGCTCCGCTCCAGGACCTGCATCGCCCGCTCTGCGCTCGTCGTCGTCGCGTTCATGCGGCCAACTCGCGAGGCGCTTCCTCGGTCATGCCGCGCGCCAGGGCGCGAACCACCATGGAGGCGGCGACGGCGCGTGACGGGGCCTCGCCGGCGACAAGGACCGTCCCGCCTCCCGGGGCCGTCACGGCCCAGGTCCAGGTCTCTCCTACCTGGCTGATCGTCCATGCAAATCCGGTCTGTTCCATTCGACGCCTCCCTGAAGGACTGGATGAACCGACGGTCCCGAAGGCAGTTCCACTGTCCGAAACCGGACACGGAGACAGGGATTTCGCGGCCTTCAGACCCCGCGGGAACCCGGGCTCGCGGCAAGGCGTATGGCAGTCCCCAGTCACAGGAGCCTTTCATGTCGTCAGAGGGTCCAGCCTCGCTTCCCGCCCCCGAACCTTCGGACCCGGAGGGCTTCCATCGTCGGTTGGCGCACTGGAACCACCGCCGCCTCGCCCCGGCCACGCCGCGTCCGTCCTGGCGCGATGATCTCCGCCATGATGCGGAGATGATGCTGGTCGAGGGCGACTTCATCGAACGCGCCCGGGCCGAGGCCGCGTCCTGGCTCGCCGACCTGCCGACCACGGCCGACGCCTTCGTCGCCTGGTTCGAGGCGCTCAAGGGATCCGGCCCCGGCGAGGCGGACCCGCTCTTCCCCTGGTTGGCCGAGACGGCCTCGATGGAGGAGATGCGCTGGTTCCTGCTGCAGGAGGTGGCCGGCGAAGCCGGGTTCGAGGATCTCGTGGCCATGGCCCAGGTCAAGATGCCGGCCCGTCCCAAGCTTGAGCTGGCGCGCAACTACTGGGATGAAATGGGCCGCGGATCGGCCGCGGGCATGCACGGCCCCATGCTGGACCGTCTCGCCGCGGCGCTCGACCTGCATCCCCGCATCGAGGAGACCGTCTGGCCGTCCCTCGCCCTCGGCAATACGCTGGTCGCCTTCTCCACCCAGAGGCGCTACGCCTATCACGCCCTTGGGGCCCTCGGGGCGGTCGAACTCACGGCCCCCTGGCGAGCCGCCCACGTGGCGGAGGGCCTGAAGCGGCTCGGCGTCGGGGCGGAGCGCAAGTATTTCGCCCTTCACGCCACCCTGGACATCGCCCATTCCGAGGCCTGGAACGAGGAGGTGCTTCGCCCCCTCGCCGCGGAGCGCCCGGAGTGCGTCCGCGCCCTGGCTGAAGGCGCGATCATGCGGCTCATGGCCGGCGCCCGCTGTTTCGACGCCTACAGGGCTCATCTGTGGGGTCTGGCTCCCCTGCGTCGCTCCGCGTGACGCAGGCGCATTCGCCCGCCGACGCCGCCCTCCTCGATCTGCTCTCCCGTCTGGAAGCCGCCGGATACGACTTCGTCTCGCCCACCCCGGCCACGCATGGCCTGGTCGCGCGACGGCGCCGGGCGGAAGCGCCCGACCTCCTTCGGGACATCCTGGGCTGGGGCCGGGCCTTCGACCCGCCCATCGCCCCGGCGTGGCTTCTGGACGCCCTGACCAAGGCAGGAGCTCTCGAGCAAGACGGGAACGGGCTGCGCTCCCGGCTCCGTGTGAGCCGTCTGGACGGCAGGCTGCACCTGCATTCCGCCTCCTCGGCGGAGGAACAGGCCGTCTTCCTGGGTCCGGACAGCTATCGTTATGTCCGCTTCCTTCGCCAGACCCTGTCCGGCTCCGCCTGGCGACAGGCGCTCGAGATCGGGGTCGGCGCGGGAGCCGGGGCTCTCGCGATCGCCGCCCTCGATCCCGAAGCCTCCGTCGTCGCCACCGACATCAACCCCCGGGCCCTTCGCCTCAGCCGCCTCAACGCCCGGCACGCCGGTCTCGCGATCGATCTTCGCCCGGGCGGCTTTCCCTCAGACGGCGCCTGGGACCTGATCACGGCCAACCCGCCCTATATGGAAGGCCGCAGCGGACGGCTGTACCGCGACGGCGGCGGCCTGCACGGAGCGGAGGTCGCCCTGGACTGGGCGAACGAAGCTCTCGCCCGTCTCGCGCCCGGCGGACGCTTTCTGCTCTACACCGGCGCCCCGGTCGTCGCGGGCGAAGATCTGGTGCGCTCCGCCCTCACGGACCTGGCGCGCGGGCGCGGCGCCCGGCTGGTCTATGAGGAGATCGATCCCGACGTCTTCGGGACCAGCCTCGCCCGTCCCTCCTACGCCGAAGTCGAACGCATCGCCGCCGTCGGCGCGGTTGTCGCCGTCTGATCCCCGGTCAGGCGTCTGTGTCGGTTTCCGGTCTCAGCCGACCGACCTGTTCGCGGATCGTTAGGACTGTCTGACGCCACAGGGAGAAAAAAGGCATGTCCGTCATCGACAAGGCTCTCGCCGCCATGACGCCCGCGCCTTCTGCGGAAAAGCGCGCCGAGGCCACGGCGGCCGCGCGGAAGGCCGCCGTACCCGGAGACTGGCTGTCCACGGCCCTGGATCATCATGAGGCGATCAGGGCGGCCTTCCGGTCCGGTCGGGAGGCGGCCGCCGGCGCGGAGCGTCTTGCGGCGCGCGACGCCCTGGCCCTCGTCCTCAACGGCCATAGCCTGGCGGAGGAACTGGTGCTCTATCCGGCCATGGCCCGCCACGGCCACAAGGGCCAGGCCGGTCTGGCCTATGGAGAACAGACCGCCGCCAAGTTGCAGATGGCGGAACTCGAGACCATCCCTCCGGAGTCGGAGGCGTGGCTCGACAAGTGGGAACATGTCGAAGGGGCCGTCCTGACCCATATGTACGAGGAAGAGCACGGCTGGTTTCTCCACCTGAAAGCCCATGCCGGGGACCAGGATCGACTGAAGATCCGCTATCTCCAGGAATTCGATCGTTACGTCGGCGGCTGACCCACGATGTCGCCCACGGATTCCGGACATCCTGCGGGGGACCGCCCCGCCCTGCTGATCATAGACATGATCAACGACCTGGAGTTCGACGGCGCCGCGGCGATCCTGGACCAGGCCGAAGCCGCGAGCCTTGTCATCCAGGACCTTCGTGCGACCGCCCGTGCCTGCGGCGCGCCCGTCGTCTACGTCAATGACAACTTCGACCGATGGTCCGAAGACCGCCGGCAGATCGTCGAGCGGGCCTGCCGCGCCGGGGCCCGTGGGGCGTCGATCTCCCGCCGGCTGGCCCCCGCCGACGACGACGTCTTCGTCATCAAACCCCAGCAGTCCGGCTTTTACGGCACGGGCCTGCCGGTGCTCCTGCCCTCCCTCGGCGCGACCCGTCTGGTTCTCGTCGGTCTGGCGGCGGACCTCTGCGTCCTGTTCACGGCCGCCGACGCCCACATGCGGTCCTACGACCTCTGGACGCCTCGCGACGGTCTCGTGCCCTCCCGTCCCGGGCGGCTGGCGCCGGCGTTGGAGATCCTCGCCGACGGCCTGGGCGCCGACACACGTCCCGCGGCCGGCCTCGATGCGGCCTTCTGGACCGGCGGCGCCTCCGGGGACGCCTGATTTTCCCCACGGGCTCAGGGGAAATACGCAAAAACCAACCTATGTGAAGAACTGGACGCCGAAGCCGTGCTGTTGGTCGAAGGCCATGAAGAATCAGTCGGATACAGGTCTTGAAGCGCGGCTCGCCGCCCCCCTTGAACGTATGCTGGCCAGCTTCGCCCCGATAGGGATCGAGGGAAGAGACCTGATCCGCAGCAGCTTCACCGGAGCGCCTCAGCAACAGCCGTCCGGCGCCGCCATTCCGATGGACCCCGAACGCAATCAGGCCAGGCTGGTGGCGAGCGGCTGGATCGCGCGCGGCGCCATGCTGAACGACGGGCGACGCCAGATCATCGGTCTCAGCCTCCCCGGCGACGTGATCGTGGCCTCGGGATCGGTAGACG
>JALAGW010000334.1 GCA_022712235.1 Brevundimonas sp.
ATGAAGCTGCGGGTCTGCAGCGACGCCT
Organism: Brevundimonas sp.; assembly: GCA_022712235.1. Classification (GTDB taxonomy): domain Bacteria; phylum Pseudomonadota; class Alphaproteobacteria; order Caulobacterales; family Caulobacteraceae; genus Brevundimonas. The sequence goes on from JALAGW010000334.1 coordinate 29, forward strand.
TGGTGATGCCCAGCAGGACAGGCTGCGTGACAGCCAGGCGGCCGCCGCGCTTCTCGACCTTGGCGTTCTCCAGAGCCGCCTCGGCCACCTCGACCGTGTCGCCACGGATCAGGGTGGTCTCGCCGGAGTCGATGACCTCGACCTTCTGCAGCATCTGACGAACGATGACTTCGATGTGCTTATCGTTGATCGGCACACCCTGCAGTCGGTAGACCTCCTGCACTTCGTTCACCAGATACTCGGCCAGCGCCTCGACGCCCTGGATACGCAGCAGGTCGTGCGGGTCCGGGTTGCCGTCGATGATGTAGTCGCCCTTCTGGATCAGATCGCCGTCGTGGACGGAGATGTGCTTGCCCTTCGGGATCAGGAACTCGACCGCCTCGCCCTGGTTGCCGTCTGCATCGACTTCCGGGGTGATCTTGATGCGGCGCTTGTTCTTGTAGTCGCGGCCGAATTCGACGCGACCGTCCATCTCGGCGATGACGGCGCAGTCCTTCGGACGGCGGGCCTCGAACAGTTCGGCCACGCGCGGCAGACCGCCGGTGATGTCGCGCGTCTTGGCGCCTTCGGTCGGGATACGAGCGATGATCTCGCCCGGCTTGACCTCGTCGCCGTTCGACACGGACAGGATGGCGCCCACGGGCAGCAGGTAGCGGGCGTCGGAGCCCGAAGCCAGCTTGGCGTAGGTGTCGCCGGCCGTGACGCCCATGGCCGGACGCAGGTCCGAACCGCGGGGGCTGGCGCGCCAGTCGGAAACCACGCGCTGGGCGATGCCCGTCGCTTCGTCGGTTTCTTCGCGGACGGACAGGCCATCGACCAGGTCTTCAAAGCGGATCACGCCGCCGACTTCGGTCAGGATCGGGGTGGTGTAGGGGTCCCACTCCGCCAGACGTTGGCCCTTGGCGATCTCGGCGCCTTCCTTGACGCGCAGACGGGCGCCGTACGGGACCTTGTGGGTCTCGCGGTCCTTGCCGTCCACGACCACGGTGACGACGACGTTGCGGCTCAGGGCCACCAGGTCGCCGTGCGCCGCGACGACGGTCGGGCCGACGATCTTGGCCTTACCGGCGTTGGTCGCCTCGTAGAACGAGGTTTCCGCCACCTGGGCCGTGCCGCCGATGTGGAAGGTACGCATGGTCAGCTGGGTGCCCGGCTCGCCGATCGACTGGGCGGCGATGACGCCGACCGCTTCGCCGATGTTGACGTTGGTGCCGCGCGCCAGGTCGCGACCGTAGCACATGCCGCAGATGCCCGCGTCGGCTTCACAGGTCAGGGCCGAACGGACCTTGATCGACTGGACGCCGGCCGCGTCGATGGCCTCGACTTCTTCTTCCTGCAGATAGGTGTCGGCGGGGAAGATGACGTTGTCGGTGCCCGGCTCCTTGATGTCCTCGGCCGCATAACGGCCCAGGACGCGCTGGCCCAGCGAGACCAGGACGTCGCCGCCTTCGACCACGGCGCGCAGGGTGATGCCGCGCGTCGAACCGCAGTCTTCCTCGGTGACGATCGAGTCTTGCGCCACGTCCACCAGGCGACGGGTCAGGTAACCCGAGTTGGCGGTCTTCAGCGCGGTGTCGGCCAGACCCTTGCGGGCGCCGTGGGTGGAGTTGAAGTATTCAAGGACGGTCAGGCCTTCCTTGAAGTTCGAGATGATCGGCGTCTCGATGATCTCGCCCGAGGGCTTGGCCATCAGGCCGCGCATGCCGCCCAGCTGCTTCATCTGGGCCTGCGAACCGCGGGCGCCGGAGTTGGCCATCATGAAGACGGAGTTGATGTCCGGCTCCTGGCCCGCGATCAGGACGCGAGGCTGGGCGATCTCGCCCATCATCTCGTCAGCGATCTTGTCCGTGGCCTTGGCCCAGGCGTCGACGACCTTGTTGTACTTCTCGCCCTTGGTGATCAGACCGTCAGCGTACTGTTGCTCGTACTCTTCAACCTGAGTGCGGGTTTCAGCGACCATCTGCTCCTTCTTGGCGGGGATGACGATGTCGTCCTTGCCAACGGAAATGCCGGCCTTGGCGGCTTCGCGGAAGCCCAGCTGCATCATCTGGTCGGCGAAGATGACCGTCGCCTTCTGACCGCAGTGACGGTAGACCTGATCGATCAGGTTGCCGATTTCCTTCTTGGTCAGGTTCTTCTCGAGCAGGCGGTAGCCGATGTTCGGGTTCAGCGGCAGCAGGGCGGCCAGCTTCATCCGGCCCGGCGTCGTGTCGATCACCTTGGTGATCTCTTCGCCGGCGGCGTTCATCTCGGTCCAGCGGGCCTTGATCTTGGTGTGCAGCTTGACGACCTGGGCGTCCAGGGCGGCGTCGATCTCACCCATGTTGGCGAACAGCTTGCCTTCGCCCGGCTGACCATCCTTGACCAGCGACAGGTAGTAGAGACCCAGGACGATGTCCTGCGACGGCACGATGATCGGCTTGCCGTTGGCGGGCGACAGGATGTTGTTCGTCGACATCATCAGCACGCGCGCTTCCAGCTGGGCTTCGAGGCTCAGCGGGACGTGCACGGCCATCTGGTCGCCGTCGAAGTCAGCGTTGAACGCCGTACAGACCAGCGGGTGCAGGCGGATGGCCTTGCCCTCGATCAGCTTCGGCTCGAACGCCTGGATGCCCAGACGGTGCAGCGTCGGCGCGCGGTTCAGCATGACCGGGTGTTCCCGGATCACTTCTTCCAGGATGTCCCAGACCTGCGGCTGCTCGCGCTCGACCATGCGCTTGGACTGCTTGACGGTGCCCGAC
>JALAGW010000335.1 GCA_022712235.1 Brevundimonas sp.
CCCCTTCATGGGGAGGGAGAAGGGGCTATGTCTCGCATTGAGGATTGTGGGTTTTCAGGGGCTTGGGGGCGGATCGGGGTGATCGGCGCGCCCTGGTCTCTGACGGCGCCATGCTGGGCGGATGAGCGGGAAGCTGAAGGGCGGGCCGGCCCATTATCGGCTGTCGAAGGCGACGTGGGAGATCATCCTCGACGAGTATCGCAACGGGGCCACCGTGCCGGAGCTGAGCGAGCGGTGGCGGGTGTAGGGCCATGCGCTGAGGAAGCGGATCACCGTGCACGGCGCGACCAAGCGCGACTGGGGCGATCAGATCGCCGTCGAAACGGCGAGGGCGCGCGAGGCGGCGCAGGAGGAGGCTGAAAAAGCCCGGCAGGCCGAGGAGGCGGCGGCGCAGGCGGCGATGGCCCAGGCCCTGTTTGGGCCGCTGACGGCCGAGGACGCGCACGAGGGCAAGGCGGCGGTGCTGGCCTCGACGGCGATGATCGCCTCGGGCCGGGCCATGCTGATGCGGATGCTGCCGGAGGCGCAGGCGCTGGCGCGCCTGGCCGAGGTCTATGTACGGCTGATGGACCGGCAGGCGAAGGCCAACAGTTTTGAGACCACCCCGCTGGAGATCCTGCTGGCCGCGCGGTTCGACCCCGAGATGATGAGCGCGCGCTTCGCCCTGACGCCCGAGTCGAAATACGACGACCCGGATTACGAGCTGAAGTCGCTTTACTGGAAACAGTGGCGGATAGAGACGGAGGCCCACCGGGACGAGGTGATGGACGCCCGGCGCGAGGCCGCACAGGCCCGGCGCGAAATGCGCGAGGCGAAGGAGGCGCTGGAGGCCCTGAAGGCCTCTATCGCTTCCTGAAACGGGCGGCGTCGGCGGCCAGACCCGCGCCCCAGTCGGTCGTCGGATGGTCGGGTTCGGCGACGAAGGGCAGTTCGCCGGCGAGGCCCCGGATCGCCAGGGCCAGAGGCAGGGCGTAGTGGGGCATGAGGCGCAGGGGCTTCCTGCGCTTGTCGGTCACGTCCCAGCCCAGAGCCTCGAAGGCCTCGGTCAGATCGGCGCCTTCCAGGCGGTGGATGTCGTCCCAGTCGGCGGGAAGCGCGACGGCCTCGGCCGCCTCGCCGGTCAGGCCGAACAGGGCCTGGGTCAGGGCGTCGATCTCGGGGAATTCCTCGCGGGCGTCGGGATCGGCGTAGCGCGGCTTCATCAGCGCCTTCAGTTCCAGATCATCGACGCCGGGCAGGTCGATCAGGCGGCGGAGTGCATGGGTCATGGCGGTCCTGTAGCACGCCCGTCGGCGGTTGACCGCGCCCGCATGCGGGTCGAGGCTGGCGGGGCGTCAACAGAGAAGGCCTCGCCCATGCCGACCGACCTGCCCACCGCCGCCCGCGCGCCGCGCCTGGCCGTGCTGATCGACGGGGAGAACGCCTCGGCCCGGATCGCGGAGGCCCTGTTCACCGAGATCGCCACCCTGGGCGAGGCCTCGGCGCGGCGCATCTATGGCGACGCGGCCAGCCCGGCGCTGCGGTCCTGGATCGACGTCCTGCCGCGCTGGGCCATCCAGTGGCAGCAGAATTTCCAGAACACCAAGGGCAAGAATTCGGGCGACATCGCCCTGGTGATCGACGCCATGGACCTGTTGCACTCGGGCCGGTTCGACGGCTTCTGCCTGGTGTCGTCGGACAGCGACTTCACCCGGCTGGCGGCGCGGATCAGGGAGCAGGGCGTGCCGGTCTATGGCTTTGGCGAGAGGAAGACGCCCGAGAGCTTCCGTCAGGCCTGCACCCGTTTCATCTATACCGAGAACCTGACCGGACGCGGCGGCGGCGATAGCGACGAGGCTGTCCCCGCCCCCGCCGCCGAGAAGAAACCGTCGGACGCGGTGCGACTGATCGCCGCCGCCATCGCCGACATGGACGAGGACGGCGACGGCTGGGTCAATATCGGCGGCATCGGCAACCGGCTGAGGAACGCCTATCCCGACTTCGACCAGCGCACCTATGGCCACGCCAAGCTGTCGGAGCTGATCCGCGCCACCGGCCGCTTCGACGTCGAGACCGGGCCGGGCGGCGCCATGCGGGTGAGGGTGAAGCCGCGTCGGGCATGATCAAAGAACATCGTTGTCAAAGCGCTCGTTCCGGCGCAATCTCTCCGCTCGCACCTGATGGAGCAGACCTATGTTGACGGTTATCGCTGCGGCCGCCGCGCTTTTCATCCTTGATGTCCAGCAAGCCGATGCCGCACCGGCGCCGGCCGGCGTCTCGACACGCACCATTACGGCCAGTCGGCCGGTCAATCCTGATCGTCCGACCCGCACGGTTTGCGCCTGGGAACGGCCGATGGGCAGCACCATTGGGCGGCGGGTGTGCCGCAAGGTTCCGATCATGGACGGCCAGAACGAGCGAATGGGGCGCGACACCCTGCGCGGCCTGCAAAGATCGCGCACGCCGGACGTCGGCTGACGCGCCGACCGTCATTCTAGCGGGATAGCCCCTTCCCCCGCGCGCGGGGTGGTCTATGTGTGGCACATGGCCGCCGCAGAGACCCCCGCCGAGACCTTCAAACGCGCATTAGCCAATGCGGCGCGAGCCCTGGCCGAGCAGGCCGAGCTGGAGGTCCATTTCGGCTCGGACGGACCGCGGCTGTTGAACGGGGTCCTGACCCTGCCCCATCCGCCGCGCGATCCGGGCGCGCCCGAGAGCGCGACCCTGCGCGGTCAGGCCGACCGGCTGGCCCTGCGGCTGGCCAATCACGACGAGGGTCTGAACGCCCGGCTGCGGCCCGTCGATCAGACCGCGGCCGAGGTCTTCGACGCCGTCGAACAGGCAAGGGTCGAGGCGGTCGGGGCGCGCGAGCTGAAAGGGGTGCGCAACAATCTGAACGCGGCCCTGCTGACCCGGCTGGAGAAGTCGGGCGCCCTGCGGGCCGAGGCCGAGCGGGTGCCGGTGGCCGAGGCGGCGGCGCTTCTGGTGCGCGAACGGCTGACGGGCGAGCCCGCGCCGGACGGGGCCAGGACCATGCTGGATCTGGTGCGCTCCAACATGGAGCTGAAGGCGGGGGCCGAACTGGACGCCCTGACCGCCGTGGCCGACGACCAGACGGCCTTCGCCGCGAAACTGAAGGACGTGCTGCGGGCGCTGGACCTCGATCCCGGCGACGGCCAGGCCGAGGACGCCAATGACGAACAGGGCGAGGACGAGCCCGACCAGTCGCAGCAGGACACGCCCGACGAGGACGAACAGGAAGAAGAGGACGGGGGCGAAGGCGGCCAGTCGCTGGAAGGAACCGCCGACGACCAGTCCGCCGAGGACGAGCGCCAGACCCGCCCCGACGGCGCCCCGGCCGATCCCGATGGCGAGGCCAGCGACGACGGCCCTGAACTGAATGAAGGCGCCCTGCCCAACCGTCAGGACAGCGTCGACGACGGACGGGCCGTGGACGCCTATCGCGTCTTCACCACCGCCTATGACGAGACCATCGGCGCCGAGGAGCTGTGCGATCCGATGGAGCTGGACCGGCTGCGGTCCCTGCTGGACGCCCAGCTGGCGACCCTGTCGAGCGTGGTGTCGCGGCTGGCCAACAAGCTGCAGCGCCGCCTGATGGCGCAGCAGAACCGCAGCTGGGCCTTTGATCTGGAGGAAGGCGTGCTGGACACGGCGCGCCTGACCCGCGTCATCACCGATCCGACCAGCCCCCTGTCGTTCAAGATGGAGAGCGAGAGCCCGTTCCGCGACACGGTCGTGACCCTGCTGATCGACAACTCGGGCTCGATGCGCGGGCGGCCGATCATGGTGGCGGCGGTCTGCGCCGACATCCTGGCGCGGACGCTGGAGCGGTGCGGGGTCAAGGTCGAGATCCTGGGCTTCACCACCCGCGCCTGGAAGGGCGGCCAGTCGCGCGAGGCCTGGATCAGCGCCGGCAAGCCCGCCAATCCGGGCCGTCTGAACGACCTGCGCCACATCATCTACAAGTCGGCGGACGCGCCGTGGCGCCGGGCCAAGAAGAATCTGGGCCTGATGATGCGCGAGGGTCTGCTGAAGGAGAACATCGACGGCGAGGCCCTGACATGGGCGCACGAGCGGCTGCTGGGCCGCACCGAGTCGCGCCAGATCCTGATGGTGATTTCGGACGGCTCGCCGGTGGACGATTCGACCCAGTCGGCCAACGCCGCCCTCTATCTGGACAAGCACCTGAGGCAGGTGATCGAGCAGATCGAAACGAAGTCGCCGGTCGAGCTGATCGCCATCGGCATCGGCCACGACGTGACCCGCTGGTATCGCCGCGCCGTGACCATCGTCGACGTCGAGCAACTGGCCGGCGTCATGACCGAGAAGCTGGCCGAACTGTTCGAGGCCAAGCCCAAGACCGTGGCGCGGTCCGCGAAGAAGCGCGCGGCGTGAACCGTCGGATCTATGTCGCGGCCCTGGCGGCGCTGACGCTGGCGGCCTGCGCCAGCGCGGTCGTCACCTCCCAGCCGTGGACGCCGACCTCCGAAACGGATGGCTGGAGCGCGGTCAGCGCCTCGACGCGGACGGTGGGGCTGGGCCTGCCGGGCGCGGCGGTGCTGGGGCAAGGCGTGCGCTACGCCGGGGGCGTGACCGTGCTGGCCGGCATGGATTCGCCGTTGCACAGCCTGTCCGACCTGAAGCTGACCGGCGACGGCGGCTTCATCGCCGTCTCCGACGTCGGCGATCTGGCGCGCGGGACCCTGGCGCTGGACGGGCGCGGGCGGCTGATCGGTCTGGAGGGTCTGCGCGTGCGCCGCCTGAGCCTGACCGACGGGACGCCGATCAGCCAGAAGATCGAGGGCGACGCCGAAGGGCTGGCGATCACCACGGGCGGCGACCTGCTGGTCAGTTTCGAGCGCGACCACCGCATCTGGAACTATGGCCCGCTGAACGCCCTGCGGACGCCGCAGGCCGCGCGGCGGCCGGACTTCCCCTTCGCTGAAAACGACGGGATGGAGGGGCTGGCGGCGTCGGGCGACGGCTGGCGGGTCGCGGGTGAATCCGGCGGGATCTGGGACTGTTCGCCTGTGCGCTGCGCCGTTGCAGCCGCACCGCCCGAGACGCCGCTGGCCGACAGCGACTATCGCATCACCGGCATGGATCGCGATCCGGCGGGCGGCTGGTTCGTGGTGCAGCGCTCCTATCGCGCCCCGATCGACGTGCGGGCGCGGGTGCGGCGCATGGCCCAGGACGGGACCCTGGGGCCGGTGCTGGTCGAGTTGAAGCTGCCGGGGACCACGGATAATTTCGAGGGGATCGCGGCCGAACGGCGCGGCGACCGGACGCGGCTCTACATCCTGTCGGACGACAATTTCAACGCCGTGCAGCGGACCATGATGCTGGCGTTTGATGTCCGATGATCCTTCTCCCCTTGAGGGAGAAGGCGGCATGCGGAGCATGACGGATGAGGGGTGACGACGGCGCCCTTCGTCGGGCCCGACGCCAGCATTGCTCATATCCAGACGCGGCGCTGACACCCCTCATCCGAGCGCCTTCGGCGCCCACCTTCTCCCTCAAGGGGAGAAGGATTCTAGATCCGTTCGCTGATCTTGATGGCGGCCTTGCAGCCGACCTTGATGACGCTCGAGAGCAGGCGGTAGGCCGGGGCTTCGCGGCTGCCGTGTTCGATGGCGTGATCGTGGTGGGCCAGTTCCTCTTCGCGGAACCTGGTCAGTTCGGCGGCCAGTTCGGGGTCGCGCTCGCGGACCTCCTCGATCTGGTCGGCGTAGTGTTTCTCGATGACGCTTTCGACCGCCTCGGTGCAGGCGTGGGCGGCCTTCTCGCTGATCAGGGCGGTGCCGGCGCCGAGCGCCGTGGCGGCCAGTTTCCAGATCGGGATCATGGCCGTGGGGCGGACCCGGTTTTCGGTCAGCAGGGCCTCGAAGCGGGCCAGGTGGACGGCCTCATGGCCCTCCATCTCGGTCAGGTCGGCGGCGATGGCCCCCTTGCCCTTGCGGCCGTCCAGCACGGCGCGCTGGGCGCGGTAGATGTGGACGGCCGCGAACTCGCCCGCGTGATCGACGCGCAGCATTTCCGCCATGCGAGCGCGGGTCTGGCCCACGCCGGGACGCGGCAGGGGAATGCGGCGGGCGGCGGCGACGGTGTCGGATGCCTCGGTCATGATCGCCTCTTCTTAAACCTTGGGCGCGCGCGCGTCCTTGGGACGTTTCGCCGCCAGCAGGCTGAAGATCCCCAAAGCCAGCGAGATCAGGAAGTTCCAGCCCGCCATCGAGACCCCGAGCATGCTCCACGACACGTCGCCGCAGCCGACGACGGGTTTGATCTCGGCCGTGCCGTCAGCCAGGGCGTTCAGGGCGCTGAAGTCGATGGCGGTCGAGGGGGCGGCCGAACAGGTCGCCGGCAGGGCCCACCAGTGCAGTTCGCCGCCCGCGTGGAAGCCCGCCGTGATCGCCCCGGTGAAGAAGACGGCGGCCAGCAGGAAGGAGGCGATGCGCGGCGTGCCCCGGCTGGCGCGGCTGAACACGGCCCAGAAGGTGGCGGCCCCGGCGATGGCCACGGCGGCCCAATAGACCTCGCGCTGCTTGAGGCAGAGATTGCACGGCGGCAGACCGCCGAACCGCTCGAAGGCGTGAGCCGCGCCCAGCATGGCCAGGGAGGCCGCCAGCGCAAAGGCGGTCCACCAGCGGGTCAGAACTTGATACGGGCGCGTCATGGCGTCTTTCTTAGACGCAGCCGAGGCCCGCGTCGATCAGTGTCCGATCAGCTTGACCGCAAAGACGGCGCCGACCAGCAGAACCAGGAAAAGCACGGTGAAAAGCGCCAGTCTTTTCTCGATGATCGCCAGCATGGGCTCGCCCCAGCGCTTGAGCACAAAGGCCACCAGGAAGAAGCGGGCGCCGCGCGTAACGACGCACAGGGCCACGAACAGGGCCAGGTTGAACTGGAAGATGCCCGAGGCGATGGTGATCAGCTTGAACGGGATCGGGGTCAGGCCCTTGATCAGGATGACCCAGGCGCCGTGCTGCTGGAACAGGGCCTTGGAGGCCTCGAACGTGTCCGCCTTGCCCAGCAGGGACAGGATCCACATCCCCACCGGCTCCAGCCAGAATCCGATGGCGTAACCCAGCAGGCCGCCCAGGACCGAGGCGATCGTGCAGACCGTGGCGTAGAAGTAGGCGCGTTCCGGCCTGGCCAGCACCATGGGCGCCAGCATGACGTCCGGCGGAATGGGGAAGAAGGAGCTCTCCGCGAAGGAGACCACGGCCAGCGACCGGGTCGCGTGACGGTGGCGGGCCAGAGAAAAGACCCAGTCATAGAGCTTGCGAAGCATACAGGCGTCCCGGTTGAGCCTGCGGCTCTAGCAGGCCCGACGGGCGGGCGCACCCGTTGATCGGCGGCTGCGACACCGCAACGTGTCCTGTTTCGATGCAGCTCCGCCTTGCGCCCGACCGGGGCCGCCCATTAGGTTCCGCCCCAATCGGCGGCAGAGGCCCGCCCCAAGAGACAGCATGAGGAGACGCGCCATGATGGACGCCGCCAAACTCGACCAGGAAAACCCGCTGGGCGTGGACGGTTTCGAATTCGTCGAGTTCACCGGTCCCGAGCCGGAAGCCATGATCGCCCGGCTGGAGCTGATGGGCTTCACCCAGACCCATGTGAACCCGACCACCGACGCCGTGCGCCTGAAGCAGGGCGACATCACCATGCTGGTCAACCGCTCGCCCAAGGGTCAGGCGGCGGACTTCGCCAAGGACCACGGCCCCTCGGCCAACGGCATGGCCTTCCGCGTCGCCGACGCCAAGGCCGCCTATGAGGGCGCGCTGGAACGCGGCGCCCGCGCCGCCGAGGGCGTCCACGGCGGGGCCCTGGGCGCCGACTATCCCTATATCCTGCAGGGCATCGGCGGCTCGCTGCTCTATGTCATCGACCAGTATGGCGAGAAGGGCTCGCTGTATGACGCCTGGGACGAGATCGAGGGCTGGGAAGAAGCCGAGCGCAAGAACTCCATGGGTCTGGAGATCCTGGACCACCTGACCCACAACGTGCGTCGCGGCGAGATGCGCACCTGGTCGGGCTTCTACAACTCGATCTTCAACTTCGAGGAGCAGAAGTATTTCGACATCAAGGGCAAGGCGACCGGCCTCTTCTCGCAGGCCATGATCGCGCCCGACCGCGCCATCCGCATCCCGCTGAACGAGAGCCAGGACGACAACTCCCAGATCGAGGAGTTCCTGCGTCGCTACAACGGCGAGGGCATCCAGCATATCGCCCTGACCACCGAGAACATCTACGAGACGGTCGAGGCCATGAAGGCGCGCGGCGTGGACTTCCAGGACACGATCGAGACCTATTTCGAGCTGATCGACAAGCGTCTGCCGGGTCACGGCGAGGACGTGGAGCGGATGCGCAAGAACCGCATCCTGATCGACGGCTCGGACGAGGAAGGCCTGCTGCTGCAGATCTTCACCCAGGACACCTTCGGCCCGATCTTCTTCGAGATCATCCAGCGCAAGGGCAACGAGGGCTTCGGCAACGGCAACTTCCAGGCCCTGTTCGACTCGATCGAGCTGGACCAGATCCGTCGCGGCGTCATCAAGGTCGACGCCTGAATGAAGATGCGGCCGCCGCACTGGCTGCCCTGGCTCGGCCCCGCATTCGCGGGACTGGCCGCGGGCATGACCGCCAACCGATGGCCTGAGGGCGGGTTCTGGGGAATCCTCCTGATCGCCCTCATCTGCGGCTTCGCGCCCATCGTGATCTACCGCGTCTGGAAACGACTGCACCACCGCTGACGATTTCCTCCCCACAGAGTGGGGAGGAAAAAACCAAGGGGAAACCGCCGATGAAGTCCGTCCTGACCGCCGCAGCCGCCCTGACCCTGCTGGCGTCGCCCGCGCTCGCGCAGGAGGCGCCGACCTGGTCCCTGGCCATCCACGGCGGCGCGGGGGTCATCGAGCGCGCCAGCCTGAGCCCGGAACGCGACGCCGCCTATCGCGCCGGTCTGCAGGCGGCGCTGGACGCCGGTTCGGCGGTTCTGGCCCAGGGCGGCTCGTCGCTGGACGCGGTTCAGGCGGCGGTCCAGACCATGGAGGACAACCCCCTGTTCAACGCCGGGCGCGGGGCGGTCTTCACCGCCGCCGGCAAGAACGAACTGGACGCCGCCGTGATGAACGGCGTCGACCGCAGCGCCGGGGCCGTGGCCGGCCTGACCCGCACCCGTCATCCGATCGCGGCGGCGCGGGCGGTGATGGAACAATCCCCCCACGTCATGCTGATCGGCGAAGGGGCCGAGAGCTTCGCCGCCTCGGGCGGTCTGGAACAGGTCGAGCCGGGCTTCTTCTTCACCGAGAGCCGCTGGCAGGCCCTGCTGAAGGCCCTGCGCGACAAGGGCCTGCCCCTGCCGCCGCGTCCGCAAGGCGCCCCGCCGGAACCGGCCACCCTGGCCCGGCCGGTCCCCCTGGCCTCGCTGAACGAAGCCCCGCTGGACGAGCGCAAGTTCGGCACGGTCGGCGCCGTGGCCCTGGACAGCCAGGGCCGGCTGGCGGCGGCGACCTCGACCGGCGGCATGACCGCCAAGCAGTGGGGCCGGGTCGGCGACGTGCCGGTGATCGGCGCCGGGACCTACGCCTCCAACGCCGACGGCTGCGCCGTCTCGGCCACCGGATCGGGCGAATATTTCATCCGCGCCACGGTCGCGCGCGACATCTGCCACCGCACCGCCGAGGGCATGGCGGTGCAAGCCGCCGCCGACGCCGAGATCGCGGACGTCGCCTCGATCGGCGGCGATGGCGGCGTGATCGTCATGGGCAAGGACGGCGCGGTGGCCTTTTCCATGAACACCTCGGGCATGTATCGCGGCGAGGCCGGATCGGGCCGCACGTCGCGCGTCGCCATCTACGCCGACGAGGAAGCCCCGCGATGACCGGCGCGGTCGTCGATCTGGAGCAGAAGTTCGGCGGCTTTTCCGACCACTGGCGGCCGCGCGTCGCGGCGCAGCTGAACGGACAGGACGTGCGGCTGGTCAAGATCCAGGGGGTCTTCCCCTGGCACAGCCACCCCGAGGCCGAGGAAATGTTCCTGGTCTGGAAGGGCCGCTTCCGGGTCGAGTTCCGCGACCGGATCGAGACACTGGGGCCGGGCCAGTTCATCGTCGTACCGCGCGGCGTCGAACACCGCACCGCCGCCGACGAGGAGGCCGAGGTCATGATCTTCGAGCCCTCGGAGGTGATCAACACCGGCGACGCTCCGACCTCGGACTTCACCGCGCCCTCGGGTCAGACGATATGAGCAAACGCGACACGCCCGGCGTCCTGCTGCCGCCGCCGCTGATCTATTTCGGCTTCCTGGCCGCCGGATGGGGGCTGGGCGTCTGGACGCATGAACCCTCGCTGGGGCTGGCCGTCGAGGTGCGGCGCGGGCTGGCCCTGACGCTGATCCTCGGCGGCCTGCTGCTGGACGGGGCGGCGGCGGGCTATTTCCGGCGTCTGGGCACCCCGCCCGAGCCGTGGAAACCGACGACCGCGCTGGCGACGGGCGGCCTCTATCGCTTCAGCCGCAACCCCATCTATCTGGGGTTCGCCATCACCTATCTGGGTCTGGCCGTCGCCATGGACAGTCCCATCGCCCTGGCCCTTCTGGTCCCCTGCCTGATCGTGGTCGACCGCTTCGTCATCGCCCGCGAGGAGCGCTATCTGGCGGGGAAGTTCGGCGCCGAATACCAGGCCTACAGAGGAAAGGTCCGCCGATGGCTGTGACCCCGAACCGCCCCGCCCCGCACGCCGACGAACTGTCGGAAATGGCCATCGAGGAGCTGGACGCCGCCTGCGGCCTGCTGTGGGTCGAGATGAAGGCTGTCACACCCTGGGGCGACACCTATGAGGGCATGGCCCCGTCCGGCCGGGCGGGCGAGATCGAGCGCCGCTACCTGTGGGCGCACGAGCCCGCCGGGGCCATCGCCGTCGAGGTCGAGGTGCGCGATCCCGCCTTGCGCACCGGGGCCGAGGCCCGCGCCGTGATCGCGCCCCCGAACAGTTGATCGAACGGCGTCCGCGCCGGTCATGTCTCCGCTTCCCAACCGCCCTCTCCAAGACTAGCTTCGCCCTATGAAACTCGCCTCGCTCAAGCACGGCCGTGACGGCCGCCTCGTCGTCGTCTCCAATGACCTGAACTGGTTCACGGACGCCTTCCTGATCGCGCCCACCCTGCAGGCGGCGCTGGATGACTGGGAGCGCTGCGAGCCCCTGTTGCGGGCGCTGGCGGAAAGCCTGGAGCACGAAGCCGTGCCGCGCGGCCGCTTCCACGAGCGCGACGCCGCCGCCCCCCTGCCCCGCGCCTATCAGTGGGCCGACGGTTCGGCCTATGTGAACCACGTCGAGCTGGTGCGCAAAGCCCGCAACGCCGAGATGCCGGCGACCTTCTGGACCGATCCTCTGATGTATCAGGGCGGCTCGGACCACTTCATGGGTCCGCGCGACGCCATCCCGCTGAAGGACGAGGCCTGGGGCTGCGATCTGGAGGCCGAGATCGTGGTCGTGACCGGCGACGTGCCGCTCGGCGCCAGCCGCGACGAGGCCCTGGCGGCGATCCGTCTGGTCGGTCTGGTCAATGACGTCAGTCTTCGCAACCTGATCCCCGGCGAGCTGGCCAAGGGCTTCGGCTTCGTCCAGTCCAAGCCGGCCAGCGCCCTGTCGCCGGTCTTCGTCACGCCGGATGCGCTGGGCGACCGCTGGAAGGACGGCAAGCTGTCGGGCGCCCTGTCGGTGCAGTTGAACGGCAAGGACTTCGGCCGCGCCGACGCGGGCGTGGACATGACCTTCGACTTCGGCGTCCTGATCGCCCACCTGGCCAAGACCCGCGCCCTGATCGCCGGCTCGATCATCGGTTCGGGCACGGTCTCGAACAAGGACGCCGACGGCGGTCCGGGCAAGCCGGTGGCCGACGGCGGTCTGGGCTATTCCTGCATCGCCGAGGTCCGCACCGTCGAAACCATCCTGACCGGCGAGGCCAGGACCCCCTTCCTCAAGCACGGCGACACCGTCCGCATCGAGATGCTGGACGACAAGCACCACACCCTGTTCGGCGCCATCGAACAGACGGTCGCGCCCGCCTGATCTTCGCTTTTCGAGCGCCGTCGGCCGCGATAGGCTGGCGGCGTTCGGAGGGGGAGTTCCGCATGTCGCCGCAAACCATGGGTCCGCTGATCGGCATCGCCGTGGCCCTGATCATCATCCTGCTGCGCAACCGCCGCAAACGGACCCTGCGGCCGCATCTGTTGTGGGTCATGCCCCTGCTGGTCACGACAGCGATCGGCTTCGGCCTGTGGGCCAATACCCAGCATCCGCACTTCGGCCCCCTGGCCTGGATCGCCTTCGTGGTCGCCCTGGCCCTGGGCTGCACCGCCGGCTGGCAGCGCGGCAAGACCATCACCATCGAGAAGGAGCCGGACGGCGCGCTGAAGGCCCAGGCCTCGCCGTTGGGACTGGTTCTGGTGGTCGGCCTGTTCGCGGCGCGCGCGGGCCTGCGCGAGGTGATGGAGGCCAACGCCGCCGCCTGGCATCTGGACGCCGTGGTCGTCACCGACGCCTTCATGCTGTTCGCCGTCGGCATGATCGTCGCCCAGCGCATCGAGCTCTACATCCGCGCCCGCCGCATCCTGTCCGGCGGAACCGACAGCCACGTCGAGGTGGCGGCCTAGTCGCTAGGGCGACGCTTTCGTCGATTGACCCGACGAATTCCGCCGCTAGATTGCGCGCCTCCCAGACCTGTGCCGGTGTGGTGGAATTGGTAGACGCGCCGGACTCAAAATCCGGTTCCGAGAGGAGTGTCGGTTCGAGCCCGACCACCGGCACCACGTCTGGATGAGCGCCTGAGCGGCGCCGTCCTTCATTCCCGACCGACATCCTCATCGACCGGAACGCAGCCTTAGCCGTTCTGGCGCATTCCGCTTGGCGAGGAGGGATGTCGCGCGCCCGGACATGGGGCGAAACAATGAATGAACCCCGTCGGACTTGATTAAGCGGACACAAGTGTCCACTTGGCGATCTTCATGACCCGTCCCCTGCGAAAAGACGCCGCCGAACGCCGCGAGGCCCTGCTGAAGGCCGCCGCCGAAGCCTTCGCGCGCGACGGCCTGGACACGCCGCTGCATGTCATCGCCGAACAGGCGGGCGTGGGACGGGCGACGCTTTATCGCAACTTCGCCGACCGTTCCTAGCTGGCCCTGGCGGTTTTCGTCGGTCAGATCGATGA
>JALAGW010000043.1 GCA_022712235.1 Brevundimonas sp.
ACCGAGCCCTCGCCCGCCAGCACCCGCGCCAGCAGGGCCAGAGGCTCCGCCGCCCCCAGGGTCTCGGCCACGGTCTCGCCGGGCGTCGGCTCATAGGATTGCGCCAGCCAGCCAACCGTCCCGGCGCGCGCCACCGTCCCCTCAACGGGCTCGGCCTGACCGG
Source organism: Brevundimonas sp. (assembly GCA_022712235.1). GTDB lineage: Bacteria > Pseudomonadota > Alphaproteobacteria > Caulobacterales > Caulobacteraceae > Brevundimonas. Next base: position 164 of record JALAGW010000043.1, read on the forward strand.
CGACAAGGCGCAGCAGCGTGGTCTTGCCCACGCCGTTGCGGCCGACGACGGCCGTGCGCTCGCGCCCGAAGGCGAGGCTCAGATTATCGAATAGGGTGTGACCGTCAGGCGTGCGGGCCGCGACGCTGCTGAGCGTCACGAGTGCGGATGCGGACGGGCTTGGGCTTGGGTTGAGCGAGGACATAGGCGAGCACGAAGAGCGGAGCGGAAAGGGCGAAACCGATTTCCAGAGCGCTGATCATGATCGTCGTGCCTCCTCGTCAAATACGTTGGCTGGTTAGAAGGATGGGTGCTGATCTTTCGCAGCGCAACCCCAATTCTCCTGCGACGCTTTTGCGATGCGGCGCCGAGCCCCTATCTTCAGGCCATGACCGCGCCCGACCGAACCGTCGCCTTCCGCATCGACCGCCCCGCCCCAGACCGCGCCGAGGCCGCCGCCCGCCGCGCCGAAGCCGTCCAGCGAATCCGGGACGAGACCGGCATCGACGAGGCCTTGATCGACGCCCTGGTCGAGGGCTTCTACGCCCGCGTCCGCGAGGACGACTTCATCGGCCCCGTCTTCGCCGAACGCATCGAGGACTGGGGGCCGCACCTGGAACAGATGAAGCTCTTCTGGTCCTCGGTCGCCCTGTCCACCGGCGTCTATCAGGGCCGGCCCATGCCGAAACACCTGCCCCTGCCCATCGACGCCCGCCACTTCGACCGCTGGCTGCAGATCTTCGAGGCGACCGCGCACGACCTGTGCCCGCCCGTCGCCGCCGACCACTTCATCGTCCGCGCCCGCCGCATCGCCGAGAGCCTGGAACTCGGCGTCGCCAACGCCAACGGCGTTCTGGTCGGCCCCGGCGAGCGCTACCGCCGCCCCGAACCCGCCTGGACGCCAACCGATTAGGTGGACGGCTCGGCGCTCAACGGCTTCATCTGCGCATTGACGTTGAAGCCCTGAACCTTCCAGGCGCCGCCTTCCTTGACCAAGGTCGTGTAAGCGTGAACCACGCGATCGGGATAGGCGTAGTCCTGCTGCACCTCATAGACCTCGCCGCTCGTGCCGCTTGTCTTTCGCGTCCCAGCCACTGTGGGTTCAGGCGGAGTGGCCTCGCCGACCATGTTACGAAGCATCGGCAACTGAGCTCGGATTTCCTCCGCCTTGTTGGCCGACGACATACGGGCGATCAGCGCATCGTCACGGCCGAGCACGAGATCTTCAAACAGGGCGTCAGCCTCGGCGTTCAGCGCGGGATCGGACGTCGGCATGGTCGTGTGGAAGTTGCAGCCGCTCAGCGTGACGACGCCGGCGATCACAGCCCCCCATTTCAGAATACGCATGGCCTGCCTCCCTGGATGACGGAACCTTACGGCCGCGCAGGTTCCACACAAGCCTCGCGAGAAAAGTTCTCATATTGTTCTTGCTGTTTCGGACGAATTGATCCCCATATAGCGTCGTCGCCCCGAACCGTTTTCGGGGTCTCCCCGCGTTCCCGCTTACCGTTTCCGGGCCCATGACCGAAAAGCACAACTTCATCCGCGTTCGCGGCGCCCGCGAGCACAACCTCAAGGGCGTGGACGTCGATATCCCGCGTGAGAAGCTGGTCGTGATGACCGGGCTGTCGGGGTCGGGCAAGTCCTCGCTGGCCTTTGACACCATCTACGCCGAGGGCCAGCGTCGCTACGTCGAGAGCCTGTCGGCCTATGCGCGTCAGTTCCTGGAACTGATGGGAAAACCGGACGTGGACCTGATCGAGGGCCTGTCGCCGGCCATCTCCATTGAACAGAAGACGACGTCGAAGAACCCGCGCTCGACGGTCGGCACGGTCACCGAAATCCACGACTACATGCGTCTGCTGTGGGCGCGCGTGGGCGTGCCCTATTCGCCCGCCACCGGCCTGCCGATCGAGAGTCAGACCGTCAGCCAGATGGTCGACAAGCTGACCGCCCTGCCCGACGGCGAACGCATCCTGCTGCTGGCCCCCGTCGTTCGCGGACGCAAGGGCGAGTACAAGAAGGAAATGGCCGAGTGGCAACGTCAGGGCTTCCAGCGGCTCAAGATCGACGGCGAGTTCTACGCCATCGAGGACGCCCCCGCGCTCGACAAGAAATTCAAGCACGACATCGATATCGTCGTCGATCGCATTGTAACTAAAGAGGGTCTTGAGGGTCGATACGCCGACAGCATCCAGACCGCCCTGGGCCTGGCCGACGGCATCGCCACGGCGGAATGGGCGAATGCGCCCGAAGGCGAAGAGCCGCGCCGCATCGTCTTTTCCGAGAAGTTCGCCTGCCCCGTTTCCGGCTTCACCATCAGCGAGATCGAGCCGCGGCTGTTCTCGTTCAACAACCCCTTCGGCGCCTGCCCGGCCTGCGACGGCCTGGGGGTCAAGCTGGCCTTCGACGCCGATCTGGTCATCCCGGACCGCGACAAAACCCTGCACAAGGGCGCGGTGGCGCCGTGGGCGCGCGGCCCTTCGCCCCTCTACACCCAGACCCTGCAGTCCCTGGCCCAGCACTACGGCTTCTCGATGGACAAGGCCTGGCGCGACCTGCCGGAGCAGGCCCAGAAGGTCATCCTGCAGGGCTCGGGCGGCGAGAAGATCAAGTTCGTCTATGACGACAACGCCCGCAAATACGAGGTCGCCAAGGCCTTCGAAGGCGTCCTGCCCAACCTGGAGCGCCGCTGGCGCGAGACCGACAGCGCCTGGGTCCGCGAGGAACTGGGCCGCTATCAGTCCGAAACCCCCTGCGAAGTCTGCGGCGGCAAGCGCCTGAAGCCTGAGGCCCTGGCGGTCAAGGTCGGCGCCGCCGACATCGCCGAGATCAGCTGGCTGTCGATCTCCAAGGCCTATCTGTGGTTCACCACCCTGGACGACCACCTGACGGACAAGCAGCGCGAGATTGGCCGCCGCATCCTCAAGGAAATCACCGCCCGGCTGCGCTTCCTGAACAACG
>JALAGW010000336.1 GCA_022712235.1 Brevundimonas sp.
GCTAAGCCGCTTCGTCCTTCGGCAGGACGTCGCCCACCGTCAGGCGGTTTTCGGCCCAGGTGAGGGCGATGTCGCGGGGTTTGACGATCTCGTTGCAATGGCCGCAGGCGATGCGAGGCTTGAGGTCGGGGCCGCAGCTCGTGTGGACCATGGAGATGCCGCTGTCGGCGTCGCCGTAGACGTGCGTCTCGCCCCCGGCGTGCAGGGTCAGCAGCACGCCTGACCGGTGCTTGCCCTTGGCGGTCAGGACGTACTCCTTGCGCGGCGGGCGCTCGGAATAGAGCTGGGGCTCCAGGACACCGTGCTGCACCAGGGATTTCAACCGCGCCGCCAGGACGTTGCGCGCCACGCCCAGCCGGTCCTGCCACTGTTCGAACCGGCGCACGCCGTTGAAGGCGTCGCGGATGACCAGCAGGGTCCACGGGTCGCCTATCACCTCCAGCGTGGCGGCGATCGAGCAGCTCTGGCGGCTATAGTCGGCGGTGCGTCCCATGCCCGGAAAGTGACCCCGCGTCAGGCTTTTGACAAGTGGGTTGCCAATCGGGACCCAGTTTGTCAGTTTCTTTTGGCAACGAACCTGTGACTCCCCGGTCGCGGTTTCTGCATTCCTCGACTTGCGGGCGGCGACGCTTCAGTCTCCGCCCGCCTCTTTCGCCTGTTGCGTGGACCGATGACCGACCTGCTGCACGAAGCCCTGACCCTGACGCCAGCCGAGAGCGGCCTGTCGGCCCATCTGTCGGGCGAGTTCTCCAACGGCCCGATCAGCGCCCCGCCCGAGGCGGGCTTTCCTTTCGGCGGCCTGCTGGCGGCCCTGTGCGCCGGGGCCATGCGGCAGGGGCTGGAGATCAAGGCGCCCTTGCGCAGCCTCAGCGTCCAGTATCTGGCCGCCGCCAGATATGGCCAGCCGATCCATTTCCGCCCCCGGCTGCTGCGCGGCGGACGCAACGTCGCCTACGCCGTGGTCGAGGCCGGCCAGGGGTCGCGCCTGACCCATCACGCCGCCGCCACATACGGCGCCGACGCCGAGACCGCCCAGCCGTTGAGCCCGCTGTCGGCCCCGCCGCCGTCGCTGGAGAGCCTGAAGGACGCGCCGGGCATCAGCGGCCCCCTGGCCCCCCGCTTTTCGCAGCATGTCGACTATCGCTTCGACGGGGGTCCGAACATCCTCGGCGGCAATGAGGGCAAGCCGGTCGTGGAGCGGGTCTGGATGCGCACCCGGGACGGCGCGCCGCTGGACGAACTGCGGCTGGCCTATCTGCTGGACGCCCTCTACCCGCCCGCCTGGACGGCTTTCAGAGCGCCGCCAATGATGACCACGGTAGACCTGCGCTACGACTTCCTGGCCGATCCGACGCCGGAGACGGCGCCCGACGGCTGGGCCTTCTTCGAGTATCGGCTGCTGGACCACGGCCTGGGTTGGTCGATGGACGAGGCCGTCGCCTGGGACGCGGACGGGCGGCCCCTGGCCCTGTCGCGCCAGCGCAGGAAGCTGCTTTAGGCGGCGCGACGACGTTGCACGAACAGGGCGCCGAAACCAGCCAGCACGGCCGTCATCAGGATCATGGCCCATTCGGTCAGCGTCGGCACCGGCTCGGCGTAGGTGTAGCTGCTGCCGGGCGAGGCCAGGCTGGGACCACCCAGGGCCGAGATCGAAACCGTGCGCGCGCCCTTGGCGGCCGCCGGCGCGATGGCTGTGATCTGCGTCGGGCTGTCCACGGTGAAGCCTGCCGGAATTCCGCCGAAAGTCACCGAGGTCACGCCGTTGAAATTGGTTCCGGTGATGACTACGCTCTCACCGCCTTCCAGCGGTCCCGACGACGGCATGAGGCTGGCGACGACCGGGGCGTGCGTCACGGTCAGGGTCGGGTTCTGGCCCTCGGCCATCTCGAAGCTGCCGCCCGCCGGCGAGTCGTAGGTCAGGGTGGTCGGCTCCAGGGGATAGGTGGTCAGGGTGTGGTCCGCCGTCAGATCCACCACGATCTCGCAGATGAAAGACTCCGTCTGGGTCATGCCGCTGACCGTCAGGACATTGCCCGACAGATCAACGACGGCGGCCGGACAATAGGGCGAAGGCGTGACGTTCGTGGCCGTCAGCCCGGCAGGGATCGTATAGGTGAAGGCCCCGCCGCTCATCGGCCCCGGCGCCACCTCCGAGGTGTAGATTCCGAACTTCAACTGAGTGTCGCCGCCCGGATTGACCCCCGGCGCGGCGTAGGACCCGCTCATGGTCACGTTCTGGGCCAGGGCCGGCGCAGCACAGGCGAACGCCGCGGCGGCCAGAACGGCGCCCGACAGATGATGGCGAAGCATGATGATAGTCCCCTGATCCGCCCCGGCCACGCCCGGCGAATCGATTTTACATTGATGGTTAATAACAACGCCCGCCAACCATTGGTCAACCAAAGCTGAACATCAGACTCTCGTTATAACTTGCGCCGTTCGACCCGGCGCCCGATCTAGCCCACCACGAGTTTCCCATAAGGACGCCCCTCATGACCGTTGCCGCCGACCCCGTCGTCATCTGCTCCTTCGCCCGCACGCCCATGGGCGGCTTCCAGGGCGCGCTGTCGCCGGTGAAGGCGACTGATCTGGGCGCGGCGGCGGTCAAGGCCGCCGTCGAGCGCGCCGGCGTCGCCCCTGAAAAGGTCGAGCAGATCTTCATGGGCTGCGTCCTGCCCGCCGGTCTGGGCCAGGCCCCAGCGCGTCAGGCCGCCATCGGCGCCGGCCTGGGCAAGCACGTCGAGGCGACGACGGTGAACAAGATGTGCGGCTCGGGCCTTCAGGCCGCCATGATGGCGCACGACGCCCTGCTGGCCGGCACGGCCGAGGTCATCGTCGCGGGCGGCATGGAGTCGATGACCGGCGCCCCCTATCTGATGAACAAGCACCGCGGCGGCGCCCGCATCGGCCACGACGTCATCGTCGACAGCATGATGATGGACGGCCTAGAAGACGCCTATTCCCCCGGCAAGGCCATGGGCGTCTTCGCCGAGGACGCGGCGGCCCAGTATCAGTTCACCCGTGAACAGATGGACGAATACGCCATCGAGAGCCTGACCCGCGCCAAGGCGGCCATCGCCTCTGGCGCCTTCAAGGCCGAGATCGTTCCGGTCGAGGTCGCCACCCGCAAGGGTCCGGTGACGGTCAGCGAGGACGAGCAGCCCGGCAAGGCCGACGCCGCCAAGATCCCGACCCTGCGCCCCGCCTTCACCAAGGACGGCGCCATCACCGCCGCCAACGCCAGCTCCATCTCCGACGGCGCCGCCGCCTTGGTCATGACGCGCGAAAGCACGGCCAAGGCCCTGGGCCTGCCGATCGTCGCCCGCGTGGTCGCTCACGCCGCCCACGCCCATGAGCCGGGCCTGTTCACCACCGCACCCGTCCCCGCCATGCAGA
>JALAGW010000337.1 GCA_022712235.1 Brevundimonas sp.
ATCTGTGTCCGGGTGAAACCGGTCAGGTCGCGCGGCCGCGTGCCGTCTCCGGTCTGGGCCGTCATCCGCCATTCCAGGGCGCGGCGTCCCTCGGGCGCCTCCAGCGCCGTCAGGGCCGGCAATGGGCGCGAACGGGCGCCGATGCGATAGAGGAAGTCGCGCCCGTTGGCGTGTTCCACCACCAGCCAGACCCCGTTCTCGTCGGCCTCGACGCGGCTGTGGTCGACCCCTTCGTTGGACAGGGCGTCGCGCACCTCGACCAGGGCGGGGGCGGCCTGGCGCTCGATCTGACGGGCGATGTCCTTGCGGCTGGCGGGCGAGAAGATGCGTTTCAGTCGCTCGCTGATCGGCGGCGCCTCGGTCTCCACCGCCTCGCCCTTAAGGTCGGCGTTCATCTGACGCGCCAGACCGAAGCAGGCCAGGACCATGATGACGGCGAAGGGCAGGGCCGCCACCAGGGTCGCCGCCTGCAGCGCCCCCAGGCCGCCCGCCAGCAGCAGCAGGGCCGCCGCCAGACCTTGCAGCACGCACCAGTAGATCCGCTGCCAGCGCGGGGTGTCCTCCGCGCCGCCCGAGGCCAGGGTGTCGATCACCAGTGATCCTGAATCCGCCGAGGTGACGAAGAAGACCGCCACCAGGGCGATGGCCAGGATCGAGGTGATCGTCGTGCCCGGCAGGTATTCGAAGAAGTGGAACAGGGCCGTGGACAGGTCCGCCTGGACGGCGTCCGAAATGGCGCCCGCCGCCGCGCCCAGGTCCAGACTCATGGCCGTGTTGCCGAAGACCGTCATCCACAGGAAGGTGAAGCCCGACGGGACCAGCAGCACGCCGATCAGGAACTCCCGCACCGTGCGCCCGCGCGAGATGCGGGCGATGAACATGCCCACGAACGGCGACCAGGAAATCCACCACGCCCAGTAGAGCAGGGTCCAGTCCGCCATCCAGGCGCGCGGCTCATAGGCGTAGAGGGTGAAGGTGCGCTCGAAGAAGTGGTCCAGATAGAGGCCGAAATTCTGCACATAGGCCCGCAGCAGGAACAGGGTCGGTCCGACGATCAGCACGAACAGCATCAGACAGACGGCCAGGATCAGGTTCAGCTCGGACAGTCGCCGCACGCCCTTGTCCACGCCGGTCAGGACCGAGATCGTCGCCGCGCCCATGACGACGACGATCAGCCCGACTTGCATGATCACGTCGTTGGGCAGGTCGAAGACGTAGTTCAGGCCCGAGGTCATCTGGGCCACGCCGTAGCCCAGGGAGGTGGCGATGCCGAACAGGGTGCCGCAGATGGCGAAGATGTCGACCAGGTCGCCCAGCCAGCCGTTCACCCGCTTGCCCAGCAGGGGATAGAGGCTGGAGCGCATGGTCAGGGGCAGGCCCTTCCGGTGCGCGAAATAGGCCAGGCTGAGGCCCACCACGGCGTAGATGGCCCAGGCGTGAACGCCCCAGTGGGTATAGGTGATGACCATGGCCTCGCGCGCGGCGTCCAGCGTGCCGGGCTCGGCTTCGGGCGGGGCGATGTAGTGCTGCACCGGCTCGGCCACGGCGAAATACATCAGGCCGATGCCCATGCCCGCGGCGAACAGCATGGCCAGCCAGGACACATAGGGGAAGTCCGGCTCGGCGTCGTCCGGCCCCAGCTTCAGCCGCCCCGTCGGCCCGACGGCCAGAGCCGCGACGAACAGCATGAAGCCCGCCACCGAGGCCACGTAGAACCAGCCGAAGGTCTCCACCACCCAGGCCTGGGCGCGGCCGAACAAGAGGTCGGATGTGGCGGGGGCGATCAGGGCGAGCAGCAGCAGGGCGCCCGCGATGGCGCTGGCCCCCCAGAAGACGCGGGGGTTCATCTTGGTCGTCAGCATTGGCCCCCAACGCACGGCCACGCTTGGGGTTCCCAATTCGGCCACAGACCCGCCATTCGGATGAAGAAGATGTAACTCGGTTATGTCATGAGCGGCTGTTAGTCGCCCTGTCTTGAAGGATGTTGAGGGACGTCCGAGCAGGGGCTGAAAGATATGTCGAAACACACGCTCGCGCCGCTTTTCGGCGCGCTCCTGGCTTGGCCGGCGGGGAGCGTGCTGGCTCAGACGGCGCCGGTCCCACCCCCCGCGGCCGCTCAACAGGCCCCGGCGTCGACGGCTCAATCGGCGTCGCAGGACGACAAGGACGAACCCGCCACCGTGGGCGATGTCGTCGTCACCGCCCGCGCCAACGACGTGCGGACCTCGATCGATTCCATCAGCTATAGCCTGGCCGACGATCTTCAGGCCGCGACCGGCAGTCTGGCCGAGGCCCTGCGCAACGTCCCTTCGGTCGATGTGGATCCGCAGGGCAATGTCTCCCTGCGCGGCGACGGCAATGTCACCATCCTGGTCGATGGTCGTCCTTCGGCCATCCTGTCGGGACCCAATCGCGCGGATGCGGTGCTGCAACTTCCGGCCGACCGCTATTCGCGGATCGAGGTCATGACCAATCCCTCGGCCGCCTACAGTCCCGAGGGCTCGGGCGGGGTCATCAACCTCATCACCCGGCCGGTCCCAGCGGCGGTGGCCGCCGCCGCTGCGGCGGGGGCGCCGGGCGCCGCCGTCACGACCGGTTCGCTGCGGGTCAATGTCGGCGACCACGGCCGCTGGAACGCCGGCGTCAGCGGATCGCGCCAGCGCGGCAAGCTGACCCTGACCGGCGACGTCAGCTATCGCCACGACGATCAGACCTTCGCCTTCGACCGGCTGCGCGAGCAGCTGGACCCGACGACCGGCGCCGTGATCGCGACCACCGCCACGCATCAGGAAAGCGACTCGATCCAGAAGGGCGCCTTCGGCCGCGTCGCGGCCGAGTATCGCCTGACCGACAAGACCATGCTGACGGGCGAACTGCGCGCCAATCGTTTCGAGGTCGACGGCGACGCTCAGGGGCGGTTCGAGACGCGCGACGCCTCGGGTCAGCTCGTCAACGCCTATGTCCGCAACGGCGACAGCGCCTTCTCCATGGACGGATGGGGCGTCACCGGCCGCGTGCTGCACCAGTTCGACACCTCGGGTCATGAGTGGTCCAACGAACTGCGCTATGATCGCAACGACAACGAAAACACCTCCCTGATCGCCAACGTCTTTCAGACGCCGGTTTCGCCCGCGCTCTATGAGGCCACGCGCTGGCTGAACGTTTTTTAGTTGATGGGCTTCACCTTGGTCTACACCCGTCCGACGAACGACGGTTCCAAGCTGCGCGCCGGCTACGAACTGAACATGACGCGCCCGGATCAGGACAACGTCCTGCGACGCGGTCCGTCCGAGGCCGCCCTGACCCCCGTGCCGGGTCAAAGCAACCGCTTCGAGGCCGTGCGGACGGTCCGCGCCCTCTACGGCGACTAAGAGCGCCCCTGCGGCGAGCGGCTGTCGGCCCAGTTCGGCCTGCGCCTGGAGCAGGCGGAGATCGAGGTCGAGGACGTCACCAACGCCGTCCGCGCCTCCCAGGACTATTTCCGCGCCTCTCCGACTGGCCATCTTCAATACAAGCTGACGGACACGCAAACCCTGCGCGCCAGCTATTCGCGCCGCATCCAGCGCCCCCAGCCGACCCAGTTGAACCCCTTCGTCGCCTATAGCGACCCGCTGAACCTGCGCTCGGGCAACCCGGACCTGGAGCCGCAGGAGACGGACAGCTTCGAGGCCATGTGGCAGATGCGGCGGGGCCAGAGCTTCTATCAGGCCACCGCCTACTACCGTGACACGACCAAGGCCTTCACCGATGTGGCGACCGACGTGGGCGGCGGCGTGCTGCTGACCCGGCCCGAGAACCTCGGCGCGCGGCGGGACCTCGGCGTCGAGCTGACCGCCAGCGGCCGCCTGCACCCCGCCTTGCGCTACAACGCCAGCGTCAACGCCTTCCGCCAGGAGATCGACGCGGCGGGCATTCCGGGCGGTCGCGATCGCGAGGGCGAGATGCTGACCGGCCGCCTCAGCCTCAACTGGCAGGCCACGCCCAAGGACTTCATCCAGGTCATGGGCTTCTGGCAGGGCGACCAACTGTTGGCGCAAGGAACCCGCGAGAGCGGCGGCATGGTCAACCTGGGCTATCGCCGCAAGCTGACCGACGCCCTGTCGCTGCAGTTCACGGCCCGCGACATCCTCAACTCCTTTGGCGGGGCGACCACCTATGACACCCCCCTGTTCCGCGAGCGGATCGATCAGGACATCAACCTGCGCGCCTTCTACCTGGGTCTGACCTGGTCCTTCGGCGGGGGGCCGCGTCGTCAGCCCGAGCAGTTCGACTTCTCGACCGGACCGACCGGGGGCTGAGGCTTTCGGATCGCGGCGTATCTACGCCCGTCGCCGTCCGGCGGCGGGCGTTTTCGCTTGAGCCCTTGCGTGTCCCATCGGCCACACCCACCTCGGTTTGACACAACTCAAGGCGTCGCTTCGCGGAAGGGCGCTTTGATGGTTTTCCGCCTTCCGAGGGGACTGCACCGATGAATCTCGACCTCTATTCCGACCGCGCCAAACAGGCCGTTCAATCCGCCCAGTCGCTGGCGCTGGCTCGCCGCCACCAGCAGTTCGCGCCCGAGCACCTGCTCAAGGTGCTGCTGGAGGAACGCGACGGCCTGGCGCGCAAGCTGATCGATCAGGCCGGCGGCGATCCGTCCGCCGTTGAACTGGTGACCGAGGGCCTGCTGAAGAAGCGGCCCCAGGTCGAGGGCGGCTCGGGCCAGCTCTATCTGGACGGCGACACCGCTCGCGTCTTCAACGCCGCCGAGGACGCGGCCAAGAAGGCGGGCGACGCCTTCGTCACGACCGAGCGCCTGCTGGCCGCCATCGCCAAGGAGGGCGGGGCCGCCGCCGAGGCGCTGAAGTCCGCCGGGGTCACGGCCAGGAAGCTCGACGACGCCGTCGCCGAGATGCGCAAGGGCAAGACCGCCGACAACGCCTCGGCCGAGGACAGCTACGACGCCCTGAAACGCTACGCCCGCGACCTGACCGAGGCCGCGCGCGACGGCAAGGTCGACCCCGTCATCGGCCGCGACGAGGAGATCCGCCGCACCATCCAGGTGCTGGCGCGTCGCACCAAGAACAACCCCGTCCTGATCGGCGAACCCGGCGTCGGCAAGACCGCCATCGTCGAAGGCCTGGCCCTGCGCATCGTCAATGGCGACGTGCCCGAAAGCCTGAAGGACAAGAAGGTCCTGTCGCTCGACATGGGCGCGCTGATCGCCGGGGCGAAATACCGCGGTGAGTTCGAGGAACGCCTGAAAGCCGTGCTGAACGAGGTGGCCCAGGCCGAGGGCGGCATCGTCCTCTTCATCGACGAAATGCACACCCTGGTCGGCGCCGGCAAGGGCGACGGGGCCATGGACGCCTCCAACCTGCTCAAGCCGGCGCTGGCGCGCGGCGAGATGCACTGCGTCGGCGCCACCACGATGGACGAGAACCGCAAGCACGTCGAGACGGACGCGGCCCTGGCCCGTCGCTTCCAGCCGGTCTTCGTCTCCGAACCTACCGTCGAGGACACGGTGTCGATCCTGCGCGGCCTGAAAGAGAAGTACGAGGTCCACCACGGGGTCCGCATTTCCGACAGCGCCAACGTTGCCGCCGCCACCTTGTCGAACCGCTACATCACCGACCGCTTCCTGCCGGACAAGGCCATCGACCTGATCGACGAGGCCGCCAGCCGCGTGCGCATGGCCGTGGATTCCAAGCCTGAGGCTCTGGACGAAATCGACCGCCGTCTGGTCCAGCTCAAGATCGAGCGCGAGGCCCTGAAGAAGGAAAGCGACCACGCCTCGCAACAGCGTCTGGAGAAGCTGGAGGACGAGATCGCCGATCTGGAAGGCCAGTCGGACGACATGACCGCCCGCTGGAAGTCGGAAAAGGACAAGGTGGGGCAGGGCGCCCAGCTGCGCGAAACCCTGGACCGCCTGCGCGCCGAACTGGCCGCGGCCCAGCGCGCCGGCGACCTCGGACGCGCCTCCGAGATCGCCTACGGCCAGATTCCGCAACTGGAACGTCAGCTGGACGAGGCCGCAGCCGCCGACAAACCCGCCGACAGCCCCCTGACCCCAGAGGTCGTCGACGCCGAGCAGATCGCCGCCGTGGTCAGCCGCTGGACCGGCGTGCCCGTCGACAAGATGCTGGAAGGCGAGCGCGAGAAGCTGCTCAAGATGGAGGAAGAACTGGGCCGTCGCGTGGTGGGCCAGAACGAGGCGCTGGAGGCCGTGTCCGACGCCGTCCGCCGCGCCCGCGCCGGTCTTAACGACCCCAACAAGCCGCTGGGCAGCTTCCTCTTCCTTGGGCCCACGGGCGTGGGCAAGACCGAGCTGACCAAGGCGCTCGCCGGCTATCTGTTCGACGACGACAACGCCATCACCCGCATCGACATGTCCGAATACATGGAGAAGCACTCGGTCAGCCGCCTGATCGGCGCCCCTCCGGGCTATGTCGGCTATGACGAGGGCGGCGCCCTGACCGAGGCCGTGCGTCGCCGCCCCTATCAGGTCGTCCTGTTCGACGAGGTCGAGAAGGCCCACCCCGACGTCTTCAACGTGCTGTTGCAGGTGCTGGACGACGGTCGCCTGACCGACGGACAGGGCCGCACCATCGATTTCAAGAACACCCTGATCATCATGACCTCCAACCTGGGCAGCCAGTATCTGGCCGACCAGCCCGAGGGCGAGGATGTCGAGGCCGTGCGTCCCCTCGTCATGGAACAGGTCCGCGCCCACTTCCGGCCCGAGTTCCTGAACCGCATCGACGAGATCATCCTGTTCCACCGCCTCGGCCGCGAACAGATGGGCGGCATCGTCCGCATCCAGCTGGCGCGTCTCGAAAAGCTGATGGCCGACCGCCGCCTGACCCTGGCCCTGGACGACAGCGCCCTGACCTGGCTCGCCGACAAGGGCTACGACCCGGTCTACGGCGCACGGCCGCTGAAGCGCGTCATCCAGAAGGAACTGGTCGACCCGATGGCGAAGAAACTGCTGGCGGGAGAGATCGAGGACGGCAGCGTGGTGGCCGTGTCAGCGGGGGCGGACGGGTTGGAGATCGGCAAGGCGCGGGTGCATTGATCTCAACGTCCTATTGCAGTGGATCTAAGAAAGGAGCCGCGATTTCGCGGCCCCTTTTTCTTTCCTCATCCTCTGACCAGCCGTGCCTGTGCCGCAGGCCAAGAGGGCTCAAGAGCGGGTGAGCCTCACCCCAGCACCGGCATCACCTCCACCCCGTCGCAGGGGAAGGGGTTCATGTGCGGGTGGTTCTCGAACAGGCGGGTCGCCGCCTCGTGGCTGTCGGCGCGGACAACCATGAAGACGGTCAGCAGATTGACCATGTCCGCCACGGCGCCGTCGTCGCCGATGCGTTTGGTCGGGCCCAGCGGGCCGCCCTGATAGACGATGGAGTCCTGGTGCGCCGCTTCCCATTCGGCGACGGCGGCCACGCCGAGGCGGGCTGTCTCGGCTTGCTGGGCCTCGCTCATGGCGCGCCAGGCCCGCCACTTGGGGCCGCTCTTGTCGCTGGTGAAGACGGCCAGGTAATGGGTCTCGGCGCTCATCGAAGCCTCCCGTTTTCGGGAGGGTCGCGCGGTCGGCGATTTCGGGCAAGCGACGCCGCTTCCTTCTCCCCTTGTGGGAGAAGGTGGGCGCCGGAGGCGCTCGGATGAGGGGTGTCAGAGCGCCGGTTCAGGAAGAACAACAGAGGCGCCGCCTGAACGATCAAGCGGCGCTGCCGTCACCCCTCATCCGTCATGCTCCGCATGACACCTTCTCCCACAAGGGGAGAAGGGGGCTCAGATGTGGATGGCGTGGCCCAGGGCGCGGAGGCTGGCCTCGTGGAAGGCCTCGCCCAGGGTCGGGTGGACGTGGATGGTGCCGGCCACGTCTTCCAGCACGGCGCCCATTTCCAGCATCTGGGCGAAGCTGTTGGACAGTTCCGAGACGTGCTGGCCGACGGCCTGGATGCCGAGGATGCGGTGGTCGGTCTTCGAGGCGATGACGCGGACGAAGCCGCCGTCCTCGCCGGCCTCGATGGCCAGGGCGCGGCCGATGGCGGCGAAGGGGAAGACGGCCTGGATCACGTCGTCGCGGCCCTTGACGTCGTCGACGCCGCGGCCCGCCGAGACGATTTCCGGCGCGGTGAAGCAGACGGCGGCGATGGTGACGGGATCGAAGACGCGGTCATGGCCCGCGATGATCTCGGCGACGACCTCGCCTTGGGCCGAGCCCTTGTGCGCCAGCATGGGCTCGCCGGTCAGGTCGCCGACGGCCCAGACGTTCTTCATGCTGGTGGCGCAGCGCTGGTCGATCTTCACGAACGGGCCGTCCATGGCCACGCCCATGGTCTCCAGACCCCAGCCCTGGGTGCGCGGACGACGGCCGACGGTGACCAGCACCTTGTCGGCGTCCAGCTGCATCGGATTGCCGTCCTTGTCGGTGACATTCAGCTTGCCGTCTCCGAAACCGCCCGCGCGAGCGCCGAGCAGCAACTGGACGCCATGCTTCTCCAGCCATTTGGCGACCGGGTCGGTCAGGGCCTTGTCGTAGAGCGGCAGGATGCGCTCGGCCATCTCGACGATGGCCACCTCGGCGCCCAGCTTGCGGAAGGCGATGCCCAGTTCCAGGCCGATATAGCCGCCGCCGACGACGACCAGCTTCTTCGGCACTTCCGGCAGGCTCAGGGCCTCGGTGGACGAGATCACGTCGCCGCCGAAGGGCAGGAAGGGCAGTTCGACCGGCTCGGACCCCGTGGCCAGGATGACGTGCTCGGCGGTGATGCGGATGTCGCCGTCGTCGGTTTTGACGGTGCTGGTCTTGGCGTCCGCGAACTCGGCCCAGCCCTTGCCGACCTTGACCCTGGCCTTCTTCAGCAGGGCGGCGACGCCGGCGTTCAGCTTGCTGACAATGCCGTCCTTCCACGCGACCGTCTTCGACAGGTCGATGGCCGGGGCCGCGGCCGAGATGCCCAGGGTCCCGTCGCCAGCGGCCTTGGCCACCGTCTCATACTTGCCCGCGGCGTGGATGATGGCGGTGGACGGGATGCATCCGACGTTCAGGCAGGTGCCGCCGAGGCCGGGGGAAGCGTCCACCAGAACGGTCTCCAGCCCCAACTGGCCGCAACGGATCCCCGCGACGTAACCGCCGGTGCCGGCGCCGATGATCAGGACTTTGGTTTTCAGGGTCTGGGTCATGGGTGTCTCGATAGAGATTGACCGGCGCTTGCCGCTCGCCAATCGCTCATGAAGCTGTCGATGTAGTCGGCGTCAGCCCTCAAAACATAGAGCCAACGATTGTCTGCGAGGCCGTCTGGGTTCGCCATAACGATGACCTTCAATCCGCTGCGAGGCGGATTATCGGATTGGTCATCCATGAGGAAGAACCAGTTGGTGCAAGCCCCTGCCTCAAACGACAGCCGGAACGGCTCAGGTGGCGCAGGACCCCAGATCGCGGTGGTGGGTCTGATGGTGAAGTCGAGATTGTCTCCGTGCTGATCGTGCAGGATGACGTTTTCGATCCGCGCTTCATACACGCTAGTGACCGCACGAAGGTCCCTCGTCCTTGCCTCCACTTGATCCCCAGGCGCTGGCGTGCAGGCGAGCGCGAGCGCGGGCGCGGCGCTGAGCGTCGCGAGCATGGTGGCGATGATCAGGGCGCCAGTCTTCATCTGCTGCCTCCTCCTTCCGCTCATCCCCGCGGAGGCGGGGACCCAGGTTTCGGCTACGCGCTCAAAGTCTCGGTCAGATCGCGCCAGCCAGGGTTCATGTCTTCAATC
>JALAGW010000338.1 GCA_022712235.1 Brevundimonas sp.
CGACGCGTTCAGTCGGCAGGTAGCCGACGTGGGCCTTGCCCACCACGGGCAGCATGTGGTGCTCGCAGAAGCTGACGAAGCGGATGTCCTTCAGGACCACCAGTTCGTCATAGCCGCCGACCTCCTCGAAGGTCTTCTCCAGATACTCGCGCGGCTCGACCTCATAGCCCTGGAACATCTCGCGATAGGACTTGGCCACGCGCTTGGGCGGTTCCAGCAGGCCCTCGCGGTCGGGATTGTCGCCCGCCCACTGGATCAGGGTGCGAACGGCGGCTTCGGCTTCGGCCTGCGAGACGGAGGGTTTGTGCGCGTGGTCGGTCATGGCCTGTCCATATAGCCGGACGGGGGGATCCATCCAGCCGTGGAACGAAATGCGGCGCTGCTTTCCTCCCCATTCTATGGGGAGGGGGACCACGAAGTGGTGGAGGGGGCGACGCAAACATTGACCGTGGAGTCGCCCCCTCCGTCTCGTCCGCTTCGCATCCGATCCGCCTCCCCATAGAATGGGGAGGAAAGCCAGACCTCAGCCGCCGCCGGCGACCTCGCCAGCCACCATCACCGGCGCCGAAGGTTCGCGGAAGTAACGGTCGATGCCTTCGGCGACCGAGCGCATCAGGCGGCGACGGGCGCGCTCGTCGGTCAGGACGCGCTCATCCTCGGGGTTGGTGATAAAGCCCATCTCCAGCAGGACGGCCGGAACGTCAGGCGCCAGCAGCACGGCCAGACCGGCGTCGCGGTGGCTGCGGCGCAGCAGCGGATGGCTGTCGCCCTCCAGATGAGTCAGCAGCACCCGCGCGAACTGGGCCGAGCGATTCTGGGTGGCGCGCTGGGTCATGTCCAGCAGGATACGGTCGACCGAGGGGTCGCGGCCCGGCAGGCGCAGTTCGCGCTGCCAGTCGTCGCCACGCGTGAACTCGCGCACAGCCCGGCCCGCCCCCTGCTCTGACAGAGTATAGACGCTGGCCCCGCGCAGGGCCGGATCGGTCCCGGCGTCGGCGTGCAGGGAAATGAACAGGGCAGCCCCCGCGTCGCGCGCGATCTGCACCCGACGGCCGTGAATGACATAGACGTCGCTGTCGCGCGTCAGGCGCACGCGATAGCGACCGGTGCGCTCGATAGCGGCCTTCAGGTCACGCGCGGCGGCCAGGGTGACGGCTTTTTCCTGAGCATGAACGCCCTGAGCGCCCGGATCGCGCCCGCCATGACCAGCGTCGATGACGATCAGCGGCTTTTCCCGACGGGTCTGCTCGCGGCGCGGCGGCGCGCCGGCGGCGACCGCTGCGGCGGCCCCGGTGGCCTTCAGGTCGATGACGTAGCGGTAGTGCGAAACCCCGTCGCCCGGCGGCAGCAGGAAGCGGCGCTCGATCTCGGCGCCGCGCGCCAGATCCAGCCGAAGCCGCGACGAAGTCCCCGCGGAGCTGACCTCATAGCCGCGCACCAGGCCCGAACCGGCGCCGTCCAGCCCGCGTGTCGGCGCCACGTCCGATAAGGCGACAATAACGCGGCCGGTCCCGCCGTCCTCGATCACCTGGCCGCGCGTGGTCTTGCCCAGATCCAGCACGACCCGCGTGCGCTGGGCGTCCCCGCCGAAGCGGATGCCGGAAATCTGACCGTCCGGTCCAAAGGCCAGGCCGCGCCCAGCCGTCAGCACGACGGCGCAAATCACGACGAAGGCCAGGCCCGTCATCGCCCATTCACGCACGCCCCAACGGGACAGACTGTTACGCCACCGGCCATACATGGACGGACTTCACCCTTCTGGTTCAGAAGGCGATCCTGAGCGGCGCGACTAAGGATTCCGTTAACACCTGTAACGGTTGTGGTTCTTTTATTTTCCGCCACATATGCCTATGATCTGGTCCGCTCGCGAACGATCGCGCCCTCTGCATCTTACCGCAGGGTCGGGCGCGCCCTCCTCGCAGCGCTGACTTTCACCTCATTCCGAGGATCGCCCGGCCTGACCGACGATCTGAAGAACGGGTCCGGGGCGCGGCCTTGAACGGCGCGTTCGGACCCAGGACCGACAGAACCTCATGGGCCGACCCGCCTGCGCTCCCGACCGGCAGACCATTGCCGCTCTCGCACTTCGCGAGGGGATGACGCGCGCCCTGGCCCCTATTTTCATTCGGCGAGCCGCCCCCTTGTCCGCGGATGCTTCCGCAGGGCCCGGCCTGGCGCGCCAGAGAGAGACTTTTAATGTCAAAGACAATGCTGATCGATGCGGCGCACGCGGAAGAAACCCGCGTCGCCATCGTGGACGGACGTCAGGTTGAGGAATTCGACTTCGAATCCACAGCCCGCCGCCAGCTTCGCGGCAACATCTACCTCGCCAAGGTCACTCGCGTAGAGCCCAGCCTGCAGGCGGCCTTCGTCGAATACGGCGGCAACCGCCACGGCTTCCTGGCCTTCAACGAAATCCACCCGGACTACTACCAGATCCCGGTGGCCGACCGTGAAGCCATCATGGCCGAGGCCCACTCGGACGACGACGACCATGACGACCTGGGTCGCGAAGGCGACGACGAGTCCGAAGGCGGTCTGGCCGACGAGGAACGCCTGAAGCGCCGCCTGATGCGTCGCTACAAGATCCAGGACGTCATCAAGCGTCGCCAGATCCTGCTGGTGCAGGTCGTCAAGGACGAGCGCGGCGCCAAGGGCGCGGCCCTGACCACCTGGCTGTCGCTGGCCGGCCGCTACTGCGTCCTGATGCCCAACACCGGCAAGGGCGGCGGCATCAGCCGCAAGATCACCAACACCTCGGACCGTCGCCGGCTGAAGTCCGCCGCCGCCGCCCTGAAGGTGCCCAAGGGCATGGGCCTGATCATCCGCACGGCCGGCGCCAAGCGCACCCGCGCCGAGATCAAGCGCGACTATGAATACCTGCTGCGCCTGTGGGAGACGATCCGCGAGACGACGCTGAAGTCGAACGCCCCGGCGGTCATCTACGAAGAAGAGAACCTGGTCCGCCGCGCTGTGCGCGACATGTACGACAAGGACTTCGACGGCATTCAGGTCGAGGGCCTGGAAGGCTTCAAGGAAGCCCGCGACTTCATGCGCGTGCTGATGCCGTCGCAGGCCAAGAAGATCCACCTCTATCAGGGTTCCAAGCCCCTGTTCGCCGCCAACGGCATCGAAGAGGTCCTGACCCAGATCCACCAGCCGGTCGTGCCGCTGAAGTCGGGCGGCTATCTGGTCATCAACCAGACTGAGGCCCTGGTCGCCATCGACGTCAACTCGGGCCGCTCCACCAAGGAGCGCAATGTCGAGGCCACCGCCACCAAGACCAATCTGGAAGCCGCCGTCGAGGCCGCCCGCCAGCTGCGTCTACGCGACCTCGCCGGCCTGATCGTCATCGACTTCATCGACATGGATGAGGGCAAGAACAACCGCGCCGTCGAGAAGGCGCTGAAGGACGCCCTGGCCAAGGATCGCGCCCGCATCCAGATGGGCCGCATCTCGGGCTTCGGCCTGATGGAGATCAGCCGCCAGCGTCGCCGTCTGGGCGTGATCGAAGGCGCCACCGAGGTCTGCGCCTGCTGTCAGGGCGCCGGTCGCATCCGCTCGGCGGAAAGCGCCGCCCTGACTACCCTGCGCGCCGTGGACATCGAGGCGGGCCGCAACGGCGCCGGTTCGGTCAACCTGCGCGTCTCGACCGCCGTCGCCCTCTACATCCTGAACCACAAGCGCAGCTATCTGCAGCGCCTGCTGGACCAGCGCGGCCTGAACGTCGTCATCCAGATCGACGACAGCCTGGCCCAGGGCGAGCACGCCATCGAGCGCACCTCGACCAACGAAGACTTCATTCCGGTCGTCACCCACATCTCGGCCGCCGAGCTGGACGACGGCTACGACGACAGCGCCTTCGATCATGAGGACGAAGACGAGGACGACGAGGTCATCGAAGGCGACGACGAAGACGACGCCGACCTGGATCGCGAAGACAACGACGACGACGAACCGCGCGAGCGTTCCGAACAACACGACGGCGAAGGCCGCGGTCGTGGCCGCCGTCGCCGCCGGCGCGGCGGTCGCCGTGACGAGGAGACCTCGGACGAAGTCGGCTCGACCGACGTGGTCGCCACCGAAGACGAAGACGACGATAGCGAGGCCGGCCGTCGCCGCCGTCGCGGCCGTCGCGGCGGTCGCCGCATGCGTGAAGACGGCGAACGCGACGCCTTCACCTGGGTGCGCGGCCGCACGCCGTCGCTGGACGATCCCTACGTCTGGTTCGATCCGATCAACCCTGCGCCGCGCGCTGAACGGGCCTCGGCCGAAGTCGCCGAAGCCCGCGACGCCGAGACCGTCGCCGCCGAACGTCCCGAAGGCGAGCGCGCTGAACGCGAAGGCGGCCGTTCGCGTCGTCGTCGGGGCCGCGGTCGCGGCCGGGACCGCGGCGGCCTGCCCCACGAGGCCAAGGTCGAGGATCGCGCCGTCAACGAGGGCCTGCCCCCCGTCGGCTCGCCGGACACGCCCATCGCCACGGTCATCGCGGATGAGGAAGCCTCGACCGACGCACCTGAAGTCGTCGCCGAAGCCATCGAAACGCCCAAGCGTCGCCGTGTCCGCCGC
>JALAGW010000339.1 GCA_022712235.1 Brevundimonas sp.
ACCCCCGGTGACCGGCGTGGCCTCGGCCAGACGCACCTCGACGCGCCGGCCCAGGGTGTAGCGCTGGCCTGTGCGCTCGCCGATCAGGGCGTGGGCGCGGTCGTCGTGGGTGAAATACTCATTGCCCAGCGAGGATACGGGGACCAGACCATCGGCGCCCGTCTCGTCCAGCCGGATGAACAGACCAAAGCGCGTCACGCCGGTGATGCGTCCGCTGAAGGTTGCGCCGACGTGGTCTTCGAGGAAGGCGGCGATGTAGCGATCCATGGCGTCGCGCTCGGCGGCCATGGAGCGGCGCTCGGTCGAGGTGACCTGCTCGGCGATGGCCGTCAGCTCGGCGATTTCGCGGTCCGTCAGGCCGTCCGAGCCCAGGTTCAGGCCGCGGATCAGCCCCCTGTGCACGATCAGGTCGGAATAGCGCCGGATCGGCGAGGTGAAGTGGGCGTAGCGGTCAAGGTGCAGACCGAAGTGGCCGACGTTGTCCGGCGAATAGACCGCCTGCATCTGGGTGCGCAGGACCACCTCGTTGACCACCTCGGCGTGGGGCGTATCGCGCATCTCGTCCAGCAGCTTGTTGAACCGCTTGGTGGTCGGCGCCTCGCCCTTGTTCCAGGGCTTGGCGATGGTGTGCAGGAAATCGGCCAGGTTGAAGATCTTCTCCTGGCTGGGGGCTTCGTGGACGCGATAGCTCAGCGGCGTGCGCGTCTTCTCCAGCGTCTCGGCGGCGCAGACGTTGGCCTGGATCATCATTTCCTCGATCAGGCGGTGGGCCTCCAGCGACTTGCGAGGCTCGATGGCGGCGATGCCGCCGCCGGAGGCCATGATGACGCGGCGCTCGGGGCTTTCGATGGCCAGGGGGCTGCGACGTTCGCGGCCCTTCAGCATGGTCGAGTAGGCGTTCCACAACGGATAGAGGATGGCGTCCATGATCGGACCCGTCACGTCGTCCTGCTGGCTGTCGATGGCGGACTGGGCCTGTTCGTAGGACAGCTTGGCCTGCGACCGCATCAGGCCGCGCATGAACTTGTGCCCGGTCTTCTTGCCGTCCTTGTCGAAGATCATGCGCACGGCCATGCAGGCGCGGTTCTCGCCCTGTTTGAGGCTGCACAGGCCGTTGGACAGGATCTCCGGCAGCATGGGCTCGACACGGTCCGGGAAGTAGGTCGAGTTGCCCTTGTCACGGGCTTCGCGGTCCAGGGCCGAGCCGGGGCGGACGTAGGCGGCGACATCGGCGATGGCGACCCAGACGATCCAGCCGCCCTCGTTCTTCGGGTCGGTGTCGCGCTCGGCATAGACGGCGTCGTCGTGGTCGCGCGCGTCGGCCGGGTCGATGGTGATGAAGGGCACCTCGCGCAGGTCCTCGCGGCCCTTCAGCGTCGGCAGGGCCTGATCCTCGGCTTCGCGCTCGACCAGGTCCGAGAAACCGGTCGGCAGGCCGTGGGCGTGAATGGCGATGATGGAGGCGGCGCGGGGATCGTCCTCGCGGCCGATGGTTTCGAGGATCTTGCCGCGCTTGGGACCGTAGCGATGGTCGCCCTTTTCGATGGAGGCCAGGACCAGGTCGCCGTCGCGCAAGTCGCCCGCCACCGCCGAGGGGATCAGCAGGACGTCCTTGGAGCGCTTGTCGACCGGCTCGACGCGGGTTTCGCGCGCCGACTTGCGGATCACGCCCAGGACGCGGTTGGTCCCCGCGTCCAGCCGTTTGACCAGGCGCGCCTCCCAGCCCTCGGCGCCGCGCGCGAACTTGACCAGAAGACGGTCGCCCAGACCCGGCGCCGGCGTCTTGCCCGCCCGATCAGGCAGCAGCAGGGCGCGCGGCGCGTCGTCTCCGCCCTTGACCAGTTCGACATAGAGCTCGCCGTCCGCATCTCGATCCACCACATCGGCGACGCCGACGGGGGGCAGGGCGCCGGCCTCGGAAAAGCCCTTGCGACCGCGCTTGCCCAGGGCGCCTTCGGCCTCCAGCGTCTTCAGCATTTCGCGCAGCTGGCGGCGCTCGACGCCCTTCAAGCCGAAGGCGCGGGCGATGTCGGCCTTTTCGGCCTCGCCGGCTTCGCGCAGGAAGGCCAGCAGGGTGTCTTTATCGGGCAGGCCCGCGGCGGGGCGTTTCGGCGTCTTGGTCATTGCGTCCTATGTAATGCGCTTCGGCCTAAATAGGTGAAAACTTGCGTGAGTTGACCAAGTGCGTGCTGACGCCCAGCTTCCGCCCCTGAACACGCCTTCTTCGGAGCCTTCCGCATGTCGATGTCCGACACCCCTGTCCTGACCCGCCCCGTGGGCTCGCTGCTGGACCTGATCGGCAAGACGCCCATGGTCGAGGTGACGCGGCTGGACACCGGCCCCTGCCGTCTGTTCCTGAAGCTGGAAAGCCAGAACCCCGGCGGCTCCATCAAGGATCGCATCGCCCTGTCGATGATCGAGGCGGCGGAAAACGCGGGCTGGCTGAAGCCGGGCGGCACCATCGTCGAGGCCACGGCGGGCAACACCGGCCTGGCCCTGACCCTGGTGGGCAAGCAGAAGGGCTATAACGTCCTGCTGGTCATTCCCGACAAGATGTCGAAGGAGAAGATCCAGCACCTGCGCGCCATGGGCGCCGACGTGCGTCTGACCCGCTCGGACGTGCCGCACGGCCACCCCGAATACTACACCGACATGGCCGAGCGTCTGGCCCAGCAGATTCCGGGCGGCTACTTCGTCAACCAGTTCGCCAACGACGCCAACACCGCCGCCCACTTCAAGACGACCGGCCCCGAAATCTTCGAGCAGATGGAGGGGCAGATCGACGCCTTCGTCGCCGGCATCGGCTCGGGCGGGACGATCACGGGCAACGCCCAGTACTTCAAGTCGCAGGGCTCGAACGCCAAGATCATTCTGGCGGACCCGGTCGGCTCGGCTCTGGCGGGCCTGATCAACGAGGGCGTGGCAGGACCGGACGGCAGCTATTCGGTCGAGGGCATCGGCCAGAACTTCATGCCTGACACCGCCGACGCCGACCTGATCGACGTGGCCTATTCCATCCCTGACAGCGAGGCGATCGCCACGGTGCGCGATCTGCTGCTGAAGGAGGGCATCCTGGCCGGCTCGTCTTCGGGCACCCTGATCGCCACGGCCCTGCGATGGTGCCGCGAGCAGACCGAGCCGAAGCGGGTCGTGACCTTCGTGTGCGACACCGGCGCCAAATATCTGTCCAAGGTCTATAACGACGCTTGGCTGGCCGATCAGGGTCTGACCCAGCGCGAGCTGCACGGCGACCTGTCGGACCTGATCACCCGCAAATACGCTAACGGCGACGTGGTGGTGATCGGCCCCGACGACACCCTGGACACCGCCTTCAAGCGGATGAAGGGCGACGGCGTGTCGCAACTGCCGGTCATTCAGGACGGCCGCTTGGTCGGCATTCTGGATGAGAGCGACATCGTCCACATCATGAACACTGACGAGATCACTCGTAAGGAGCGCTTCGCCAAGCCGGTGTCATCGGCCATGACGCGCGATCTGGACACTCTTCAGGTCAGCGAGACGCTGGACGCCCTGATCCCGATCTTCGACCGCGACCGCGTGGCCATTGTTCTGGACGGCGAGACCTTCGTCGGCCTGATCGCCCGCACCGACCTGATCAACCACCTCAGCCTGAACCGGTAAGACCATGGCCGACCTGAAGAACAGCCAGGGTTTCTCGACCCGCGCCATCCACGCCGGCCAGAAGCCCGACCCGACCACGGGCGCGGTGATGACGCCGATCTACGCCACCTCGACCTATGCCCAGGAAAGCCCCGGCGTGAACAAGGGCTATGAGTATGCGCGCGGGAAGAACCCGACGCGCGAGGCCTTCGAGGCCTGCATCGCCGATCTGGAAGGCGGGGTTCAGGCCTTCGGCTTCGGCTCGGGCATGGCGGCGACCTCGACGGCGCTGGAACTGCTGGACGCGGGTTCGCACATCGTCACCGGCGATGACCTCTACGGCGGCTCGTGGCGGCTGTTCGAGCGGGTGCGGCGTCGCTCGATGGGGCTGGACTTCAGCTATATCGACCTGACCGATCTGGTCGCTGTCGAGGCGGCGATTACCGACAAGACCCGGATGCTGTGGGTCGAGACGCCCACTAACCCGCTGATGAAGCTGGCCGACATCGAGGCCCTGTCGAAGATCGCCAAGGCCCACAAGCTGATCCTGGTCGTGGACAACACCTTCGCCACGCCGTGGAGCCAGCAGCCGCTGGCCCTGGGCGCCGACGTGGTCATGCATTCGGCGACCAAGTACCTGAACGGCCACTCCGACATCGTCGGCGGGGTTCTGGTGGCCAAGGACGCCGAGATCGCGGCCCAGCTCAAGTTCCTGCAGAACTCCATCGGCGGCGTCATGGGGCCGTTCGACGCCTTCCTGGCCAACCGGGGTCTGAAGACCCTGGGCCTGCGCATGAAGGCCCACAATGAGAACGCCATGGCCGTGGCGCGCTGGCTGGAAGATCGGGCGGGGGTCGCCAAGGTCATCTATCCGGGCCTGATCAGCCACCCGCAGCACGAACTGGCCGCGCGCCAGATGAACGGCCGTTTCGGCGGCATGGTCACGGTGCTGATCGACGGCGACCTGGAGCGCACCCGGCGGGTGCTGGAACGGGTGCAGGTCTTCACCCTGGCCGAGTCCCTGGGCGGGGTGGAGAGCCTGGTGAACCACCCGGCCATCATGACCCACGCCAGCGTGCCGAAAGAGGTGCGCGAGGCGGGCGGCGTCACCGACAACCTGATCCGCCTGTCTGTCGGGGTCGAGGACATCGACGACCTGATCGCGGACCTGGATCAGGCGCTTTCCTAAGGGTCTGATCGGCCACGAAAAAGGGGCGCTCGGGCTGACCGGAGCGCCCCTTCGATGTCTTCGTCGGGGCTAGAGCCCTGACGAGGCCGAAATCAGCCTTCGGTCTTCAGTTGACCGGCCGATTCCTTGCCCGAGCGACGGTCGCGCTCGATTTCGTACGAGACCTTCTGGTTCTCGTCGAGGCCGCGCAGGCCGGCTTGCTCGACGGCCGAGATGTGGACGAAGACGTCCTTGCCGCCGTCATCCGGTTGGATGAAGCCGTAGCCCTTGGTGGAGTTGAACCATTTCACAGTGCCGGTAGCCATTTTCAGGACCTCCGCTAGTCGTTGGCCTCAGGGAAGAGCCCCTTGGGCCTGTCGGGTCTGAATGGATCGGCCTAGTCCTCGGTGCGCAGAGCAAAGGGGCAGCAGCGTTACGCAGAGAGATCGACGCCGATAAAATGGACGGCATTCGAGTCCAAAGCAAGACCCCTTGATTTCAGGCGTCTTCTTCAGCAGCGCCGCCGACATAGTTCTCCTGACAGCGTTTGCGCAGGGCCGCGGTGATGGTGCCGCCGTAGAGGCTGTCCTGAATGCGGTCGTAGCCTTCGTTCTGCAGCGCCTGCTTGACCTCGCTGACCGTGCGGCAGGCGCCGCTTTCAGCCAGTTGATAGGCCCGTTCCAGGGTCGTGGGGCGGAAAGTCATGGCCTTAACCTAGGGACTTTCCGCCGAATGGCCACCTCTGACCGGCGGAGAAATCAGAAGGCGAAGTTGATCCCGGCCACCAGGGCGCCCTTGTACTGCTCGCCCGGAACGTCGGCGTCGGTGTCGTGCCAGCGCAGGTCCAGCTCGACCTTGGGCGTCAGGGCGTAGGCGCCGCCGATGTTCCAGCCGGTGTAGTCGATGCTGTCAGCCTGCTCGCGACGGCCGACCTCGGCCGAGACGTTCAGCTTGTTGGTGAAGTCCCAGCCGCCGCGCAGGGCGACCCAGGTCCAGGCCTCGGTCGAACCGGTGCCGTCGGGCGAGTGCTGCAGCCGCAGACGGGCGCTGGCCGGGCCGATCGAGCGCTTCATGTCGGCGGTGAATTCCCAGGCGTCGTCGTCATAGCCGGGGTTGGCGTCGAAGCGATACTTGTGGGCGACGTTCAGGTCGAAGTCGAAGCCGGCGAACTCGGGACGGACGCCTGCCACCAGCTCGGACTCCAGCTTGGAGCCGCCCCCGTCGATGGTCTCCAGACCGCCCGAACCGTAGAAGAGGCCGCTGGCGCTCTCCCATTCGGCGACGCCGTAAACGAAGGGATCGCCGTCGGACTTGGACGCCGCCTTGGAACGGTTGTCGGTCGCGGCGCCGGCCGAGAAGGACCATTTGCCCCCACTCAGACCAGCATCCTGGGCTTGGGCGCCGGAGGCCAGCAGGACCAGGGGAGCGGCGGCGAGAAGGGCGGCGTTCGTCAGGGTGCGGAGCATGAAAAGCCTCGTGAAGCGACGAGGCCGCTCCTAGAGACGCTTCTTGTCGAATTTATCACAGGCCTGTGAAAACTCGTCCGCCAACCGCGCCACAAGCTGAGCCGTTGTGGGGCTGTCGTGGATCGAGCCGGAACCTTGCCCCGCCGACCAGATGGTCTTCCACGCCTTGGCTTCCTCGCCCATGTCCAGCTTGTGTTCGGGCAGGGACTTCGGGTCGATCTTGTTCTCGACCAGGGACGGGGTCAGGAAGTTGGCCGGGATGCCCGAGACGGCGGGCGTATAGGTGATATCGGCCGAGCCGGAGGCGACGATCAGGTCCTTGTAATGGGGCTGGGCCGCGCTCTCGGCCGTGGCGATGAAGCGGGTGCCCATATAGGCGAAGTCGGCGCCCATCATCAGGGCCGCGGCCACGTCCTGACCCGTCGACAGACAGCCCGCCAGGATGATGGTCCCATCATAGAAGCTGCGCACCTCGTTGATCAGGGCGAAGGGGTTGACGACGCCCGCATGGCCGCCCGCGCCGTTGGCGACCAGGATCAGGCCGTCGACCCCGGCCTCGGCGGCTTTACGGGCATGGCGGACATTGGCGATGTCGTGGAAGACCACGCCGCCGTAGCCGTGCACCGCGTCCACCACGTCGCGCACCGCGCCCAGCGAGGTGATGATCAGCGGCACCTTCTCCTCGACCGAAACCATCATGTCGGCCATCAGGCGCGGATTGGTCGGGTGGACGATGTGATTGACGCCGAAGGCGGCGGCGTCGGGCGTCAGCCGCGACTTGATCTCTTGCAGCCAGTCCCGATAGCCCTCGGTCGTGCGCTGGTTCAGCGAGGGGAAGGTGCCGATCACGCCCGCATTGCAGGCCTCGACCACCAGGTCCGGCCCGGACACCAGGAACATGGGCGAGGAGATGACCTGCGGCTTCAGGCCGGACTGCAGGTCAGCGGGAATGGCCACGGGG
>JALAGW010000340.1 GCA_022712235.1 Brevundimonas sp.
ACCCAGGATGCGCCCCATCAGGCCCCGAGCTGGTCCGGCCCTGTGCCCGCCGACTGGGTGGACCCGCACACAGGTCACCGCATCTTGCGCCTGTCGCCCGATGGCGGCGGCGGCAAGCCCTATTTCTACAAGAACATGTTCCTGCCCTCGAAGGCCGGAAAGCCGGACCTGATGGTCATCTCGACGCCTCAGGGCATCTGCACCGTCAACCTGTCGACCTGGGCGCGCGATGTTCTGGTAGCGGACGCCAAGGCCGACCTGATGTTCACCGGCCGCAAGGGCCGCAACGTCTATTACTCGGTCACCGAGCCGGGCGAGGCCCAGTTGATGGACCGCGCCAAGACGATCCATGTCATCGACGTGGACACCCGGCGCGTGCGGCGGATCGCTCGCGTTCCCAACGGCAACATCAACTCGGTCAACGCCGACGAGACCCTGCTGCTGGGCTTCGTCGCCTATGGGTCCGAACCGCTTCAGCCGGGCGTCGGCGACCCCCGCAACCGTCGCTTCGACCAGGCCGAATACGCCGCCAACGGCCCGGACGGAAAGCCGCTCAACTTCGCCCGCGCCAAGGGCGTGCGGATGCTGCAGCGCTGGGCCGCCCGCTATCCGATGGAGATCTTCGTCATCGACATGGCGACCGGCGAACGCCGAGTGATCCACAAGACGAATGAGTGGATCGGCCACACCCAGTTCTCGCCCACCGATCCCGACCGCATCATCTTCTGCCACGAAGGCCCCTGGCACCGGGTGGACCGCATGTGGACGATGAAGGTCGACGGCTCGGACCTGCGCAAGACCCACACGCGCACCATGAATTTCGAGATCTTCGGCCACGAGTGGTTCAGCCCCGACGGCAAGCAGGTCCTCTATGACCTGCAGACGCCGCGCGGTCAGGTCTTCTGGGTCGCCTCGGTCGATCTGGAGACGGGCAAGCGCGTCTATCGCCGGGTCGAGCAGAACGACTGGTCGGTCCACTACAACGTCTCGCCCGACGGCCGGATGTTCGCCGGCGACGGCGGCGACGGCGACATGGTGGCCCACGCCCCGGACGGCAAATGGCTGGTGCTGCTGCGTCCCGAACCCATCGTCGACGAGGACCCGTCCAGCGACAAGGACGACCAGATCAGCGTCGAATACATGCGCTCCGAACGGATCGTGGACCTGTCCAACCACGACTACCGGCTGGAGCCCAACCTGACCTTCACGCCGGACGGTCGATGGATCGTCTTTGTCTCCAACATGCACGGCAAGAACCACGTCTATGCCGTCGAGGTGGCGCGCGCCGCCTGATCCCGCCCAACCCAAGGGCCCCGGAGACATCCGGGGCCTTTCTCAATGGTGACGTTCGGATGGACAGGTTCACACGGCGAGATATCGTTGTTCCGAAATCCGAAATTACGTCCCACAGAACCTATCAGGTCGAGCAAACCAGCTTCACCGGACGCAATTTCAGTTCGTCTCGAGAAGACTATCTGATTGCGAAAAAACAGGATTTTGTTCGCTTCCGCCAGAGCCACGCCGAACGCTGACATCGCGCTGTTGCAAAAGACGGGAAGCTATTGCAAGAAGTGACACGCGCTGCATCCGACTATGCGCAACGCCATACCAACAAATGACACCGGTGCCACTGGCCTCGGTGCGGGGAGAGAAACATGGAACGGCCCTTCCACCACGCCCGAACTCTGTGCATCGCCGGCGTTTCCGCGACCGCCCTGTTGTGGGCCGCGGCGCCCGCCTTCGCCCAGGACGCCCAGCCGGCCGCCGCCGAGCCGGAAACCACCACCGTCGACGAGATCGTCGTCACCGGCTTCCGCTCCAGCCTTCAGCAGGCGCTGAACATCAAGCGCCGCGAGGCCGGCGCCGTGGACGCCATCCTGGCTGAAGACATCGCCGACTTCCCCGACCAGAACCTGGCCGAGGCCATCCAGCGCCTGCCCGGCGTGACCATTGAACGCGTCAACGGCCAGGGCACCACCATCTCGGTGCGCGGCCTGGGCGCCGACTTCACCCGCACCCGCATCAACGGCCTGGAGGCCCAGGCGGCCTCGGGCGGCAACCGCAACCGCAGCTTCGACTTCTCGATGTTCGCGTCCGAGCTGTTCAACAGCATCAAGGTCCGCAAGACCCAGTCGGCCGAGATCGAGGAGGGCTCGCTGGGCTCGACCGTCGACCTGCAGACCGGCCGTCCGCTGGACTTTTCGCGCAGCGGCTTCAACTCCGCCCTGTCGGTCCAGGCCTCGTATAACGACCTGTCGGAAAAGACCGTGCCGCGCACCGCCGGCCTGCTGAGCTGGTCGAACGACAGCAAGACCTTCGGCATCCTGGGCTCGATCGCCTATTCCGAGCGTTCGCCGATCCTCGAAAGCTTCAACACCACGCGCTGGCAGAAGGGCGATCCGACCAAGGCCTATGGCGTGGGCCAGAACTTCGGCGGCTGCGTCCCCTGTACGACCGATGCGCAGCGCACTGAACTGCTGAACGCCTTCTATCCGCGCATCCCGCGCTACACCTTCGGCAACACCCAGGAAGATCGCCTGGGCCTGACCGGCGCTCTGCAATGGCGCCCCAGCGACCGCACCGAGGTCGTGCTGGACCTGCTGTGGTCTCGCCTGAACTCGGAGCTGGAAAGCCCCAACGTCGAGGCCTGGGCCTTCAGCCGCGCCGCCGTGAACAACGTCATCGTGCGCGACTACGCCATCGACGCTGAGAAGAACGCCCTGTCCTACGGCGTGTTCGACAACATGCTGGTGCGCTCGGAAAACGGTTTCACCCGTAACGAGAGCACCTTCGCCCAGGCCTCGTTGAACATCCGCCACGACTTCACCGACCGTCTGCGCGGCAACATGAAGCTGGGCCTGAACAAGTCCGAGGCTCGCACCCCGATGAACGTCACCTACGCCTTCGAACAGGCGGGGGTGAACGGCTACACCATCGACTTCCGCGGCAATGACCGTCTGCCGATGATCGACTACGGCTTCGACATCACCTCGGGCAAGGACTTCACCCTGATCCAGGGCACGCGCAGCACCAGCGGCGGCGACTTCGACAATAATGTCGTGGCCGGCGCCCTGGAGTATGACTGGAACCCGTCGCTGACGTTCAAGGCCGGCGGCGAATACCGCACCTACGGCTTCAGCACCTGGGGCGTGTCGCGGGCTCAGACGGCCACGGCGGGCGCCGATCGCATCACCGGCGTCGACGCCCTGGGCAAGGTCGTCAGCATCGACGGCAAGATCGGCGTTCCGGCGGGTTCGGACCTGAGCTTCATCGTGCCCGACATCTGGAAGATCAACGACTTCCTCAGCGTCTACGACGACCCGCTGGTGCCGAACCGCAGCGAACGCGAAGTCGACGAAACCGACAAGGGCGTCTTCGTCCAGGCCGACTTCAACACCGACATCGCCAACATGACGGTGCGCGGCAACGTCGGCGTCCGCTACGCCCAGACGGAAGTCGAATCCAAGGGCTGGCAGACGATCTCGTTGCCGGGCGGCGGCAACGCCTACGACTACGTCACCGCCACCAACGACTACGACGACGTCCTGCCGTCATTCAACCTGGCCATCGAGCCGCGCGACGACCTGGTGATCCGCCTGGGCGCCGCCAAGGTCATGTCGCGCCCGACCCTGGGCGACCTGACGCCGGGCGGCGGCGTCTCGCCGACCACCCGCACCGTCTCCTACGGCAACCCCCTGCTGGACCCGTTCCGCGCCACCAACTACGACCTGTCGGTCGAATGGTACTTCCAGAATGAGGGCCTGCTGGCCGCCGCCGTCTTCTACAAGGACATCGACAGCTTCATCACCTCGGTGACGGAATCGATCGTCTGGAGCGACCTGGGTCTGCCCGACGAACTGCTGCAAGGCGCCGCGCGTCCGACCGACGTCTTCCAGGTCACGCGCAAGCTGAACGGCGAAGGCGGTTCGCTGCACGGTCTGGAAATCCAGTATCAGCAGCCCTTCACCTTCCTGCCGGGCGTCTGGTCGAACTTCGGCTTCATCGGCAACTTCACCTATGTCGACTCCGAGGTCGACTATGGCGCCGCCGGCAAGAACCGTCTGACGGGTCAGTCGAAGAACACCTTCAACACGACGCTGTATTATGAGGACGGTCCGTTCCAGGCCCGTGTCTCGGCGGCCTATCGCAGCGGCTACCTGATGTCCTTCCCCGGCGGCAACGGCAACTCGGAAGAAGGCATGAACGCCACGACCTACGTCGACGCCTCAATGTCCTATGACATCTCGGACAGCATGACGATCTCGCTGGAAGGCATCAACCTGACCGACGAATACAATGATCGCTACGTCGACGTGGCGGACCGCGTGTCCGACTACCGTCACACCGGCCGCGAGATCGCTATCGGATTGCGCTGGAAATACTGATCTTCCTCCCTGAACCTTTCAGTGCATGACTTGGCCCGGAGCGTCCTCGCTCCGGGCCTTTTTTTGTCCGCTGAGCGCGCAGCAAAAAGCCCCGACGCCGGAGGCGCCGGGGCTCTGATGTTCGGCCAATGCCTGGTCTAGAGGCCCAGCACCCCGCGCGAGGCCGTCACCTTGGGGCCTGTCCCGTCCAGGGTGTCGATCCTGCAGTCGCTGAAACGCCAGTTGTCAGCATTGGCGATGCTGCCCGCCTCGCGCACGTCCCAGTCCAGCCGATCGAAGGTGAAGTCGCGCAAGGGCGCCTCCTCATAGGCGGCGGCCTCGAAGCCGATCTTCCCCCCCACCGCCTTGATGTCCGACAGGCGCACGTCGCGGATGCGGGGGATGCCCTGCTCGCGCGGCACCGGCGTCGCCAGCGCCCGCCAGTAATCGGGGATGTCGGTGATCCCCGCCGGGATCTGGGCGTAGGAGTAGTTCGGATACCAGTTGAGATTGACCCGGAACAGGGTCGCCACATCCTGCAGGTGGATGTTCTTCAGGGCGATGTTGTTGATCACCCCGCCGCGCGTATGGCCCGACTTGAAGAAGATGCCCAGCGGCACGGGATATTCGATCCGCAGGCCCGACACCTCGATGTCCTCGAACCCGCCGGAGGTCTCGCTGCCGAAGGTCATGCCGGCCAGGGCGTCGCGCACGATGCAGTCGCGCACCTTCTCCTGTCGACAGGGCCGCGCCACGCGCAGACCGTCCCAGTCGCGCCCGGCCTTGATGCAGAGGGCGTCGTCGTTGACCGACAGGTCGCAGCGCTCGACCAGCACCCGCTCCGACGAATCGATGTCGATCCCATCCGTCGAGGGCCCGCGCCCGCCCAAGTTGTTGCGGATGATCAGGTCCGACACCTTCACGTCGCGCGAATAGCAGACATGCACGGTCCAGAAGCCCGATCGCGCCAGGTTCAGCCCCGAAACCTCGACCGCCTCGGCGTCATAGACGTGGATCAGGCGCGGACGGCGGCAGTCATAGTCGGCGGCCCAGCGCAGGTCCCTGGGATCATAGTCGCGGCGCATGGCCCAATAGCTGTCCCAGAAGACCTTGCCGTCGCCGTCCACCAGACCCTCGCCGGTGATCTTCGCATTCTTCTCGCGATAGATGTTCAGCAGACCCGCCGGCCATTCCATCTCGATCCCGGCGACGCGGGTGCGGACCATGGGATAGGCGGCGATATCGCGCAGACCCTTGATGGTCGCGCCGCGCCCGATCAGCAGGGTGACGTTCGACTTCACGAACAGCGAACCCGACATATAGACGCCGGGCTTCAGCACCACCGTCCCGCCGCCCGCGCCCGCCGCCGCATCGATGGCGGCCTGGATCGGGCGGGTGTTGATCGTCTCGCCGTCGCCGACCGCGCCGAAATCGGCGGCGTCGAAGGTGCGCCCCACAGTCTGGGCGAAGGCGGGCGGGGCTGCGGTGGCGATGGCCCCCGTCAGGCCGAGTTGCAGCAGGGAGCGGCGATGCATGGGCGTTCCTCAGATTCAGGGGCCGCCTTGAACGACGGCGTCTTGTCGCGGTTTACCGGTGTCATTCCGGCTTGCGCTGCTCAGTCACCATTTTATGGTATGGAAGAGCAAATAGTGAAACCCCAAACCCAACGGGGTTCGTACCGGAGAGAACGCCTGTGACGCTACGCCGCGCCGTGCCGACGATTGCCGCCTTCCTGCTGGCCAGCACCGTCCTGACCTCTCCCGCCCTGGCGCAATCCGCAGCGGGAGAGCCCTGGGCGCCGCAGTCCAACCCCGGCGTCGAGGCCGAATGGCTGACCGCCAAGCCGCGCCCCGATCTGGACTTCCGCGCCGACGCCCGCCCCTCGCGCGAACAGACCATGGCCGCGGTCGAGTATGTCGCCGCGTCCCAGATCAAGGACATGGCGCAACGCCCCCTGGCCCTGTCGACCGGCAGCAACCTGACGCAGATGTCGTCCAACTGGGTCGCCGCCACCTTCTACATCGGCGCGGCCCGACTGGCCCGCGTGTCGGACGATCTCGAGACCCTGCGCTTCCTCACGGCGGTGGCCGAGCACTACAACTACAGCCTGCGCGGCGCACGCTCCGGCCCGACCATGCTGAACGCCGACGACCAGACCATCGGCGACCTCTACCTCGAGCTCTATTCCCGCCGGGGTCAGGACGGGGTGCTGATGCCCTTGCGCCAGCGGCTGGACTACATGGTCCCGCACCTGAACCGCACGACCGAGACCGAGGCCTCGATCTGGTGGTGGGCCGACGCCCTCTACATGGCGCCGCCCGTGCTGGCGCGCATGTCGGCGGTGACCGGCGATCCCAAATACATCCGCGCCATGGACAAGGAGTTCCGCCGCACCATCGACCGCCTGTGGGTGCCCGAACAGCGCCTCTTCCTGCGCGACCAGCGTTTCAAGGGCCGCACGGAGGCCAACGGCCAGCCCATCTATTGGTCCCGCGCCAACGGCTGGGTCATGGGCGGCCTGGCCCGCACCCTGGAAGCCATGCCCGCCGACTTCGAGGGGCGTCAGGACTACATCGACATCTTCCAGGCCATGGCCGGGCGCATCCGCGAACTGCAGCAGGACGACGGCCTGTGGCGCGCCAGCCTGCTGGCCCCGGAGCTCTACCCGCAGGCCGAGACCTCGGGTTCGGTCTTCTACGTCTATGCCATGGCCTGGGGCGTCAACCACGGCCTGCTGGACCGCG
This sequence comes from Brevundimonas sp., assembly GCA_022712235.1. Taxonomy (GTDB): domain Bacteria; phylum Pseudomonadota; class Alphaproteobacteria; order Caulobacterales; family Caulobacteraceae; genus Brevundimonas. The sequence goes on from JALAGW010000340.1 coordinate 7,109, forward strand.
CGACCTATGAGCCTGCCGTGCTCAAGGGCTGGGCGGCGCTGAACCGTCACGTCCTGCCCAGCGGCCTGATCGGCGCCACGCAGAAGACGGGCGACATGCCCGTGCCGACCGATCCCAACGAAGTCGGCCTCTACACCACCGGCGCCTATCTGCTGGCCGGGCTTGAGGTCGCCGACCTGAACGGCGCGCAAAAGAGCCTGCCCCTGGCCGAGCCCGCACGCGACACGCCCGAGGTCATCGCCGCCACCACGCCGACGCCCCCCGCCCCCGTCACCGTCGTCGGCGAGGCCGAAATCAAACGTCGCGCCGAGGAGATGCACGCCACCCGCGCCCTCTCCTATGATCCGACCGCCCTGGGCCGTCCCGCCGAGGTCGAGCGCCTGACGCCGCCGCCCGCCGACCAGCAGCAGCCCCGCGCCGTGGTCCGCTTCGCCCCCGACCGTCTGGACGATCTGCTCTGGGAAAACGACCGCGTCGCCCACCGCATCTACGGCCCGGCGCTGGAGGCGCGCGAGGCGCCTTCGGGCTCGGGCGTCGATGTCTGGGCCAAGCGCGTCCGCTACCCCTACATGGATCGCCAGCTGCGCTTCCCCAACTACCACGTCGATCGTGGCGAGGGCCTGGACTACTACGACGTCGGTCGCGGGCGCGGCGCGGGCGGTCTGGGGATCTGGTACGACAACAAGCTGTGGACCAGCCGCAACTTCTCGACCTGGCACATCGAGGAGACCGGCGGCGACGAGGCCCGCTTCAGCGTCGACTATCGCCCCTGGCCCGTCGATGTCGCCCGCAAGGTCTGGGAGACGCACGACTAATCCCTGCCGCTGGG
>JALAGW010000341.1 GCA_022712235.1 Brevundimonas sp.
CCTGCTGAGCTACTTCCTGCTGGTCATGGTCGGCGGCTACCTGATGTATGAGGGCCTGTTCGCCGCCATCGGCGCCTTCTGCGACACGCCGCGCGACGCCCAGACCCTGATGGGGCCGATCATGATGGTGCTGGTCGTGCCCCTGCTGGTCATGCAGATGGCCATCCGCACGCCGGACGCCACGGTGGTCAAGGTGATGAGCCTGATCCCGCCCTTCACCCCCTTCGTCATGGCGGCGCGCGCCCCCAGCGGCCCGCCCATGATCGAGATCGTCGGCGCCCTGATCGGCATGTTCGCCTTCGCCGCCCTGATGATCTGGGTCGCGGGCCGGGCTTTCCGCGCCGGCGCCCTGTCGGACGTCAAGCTGAACTGGAAGAGCTTCCTCGGCGCGGTGCGCGGGGGCGCCTGAGTGGGTAGGGCGGCGGCGTGAAACCGAGCACGCCGTCGTCCGTTCATCCGGGCAGAGGCCCATTCATCGAGGCGGATCATGACGACGACGATGTTCAGGACGGGTGGTCAGTGGCGATTGGCGATGTGGGGGCTAATCGCGGCCCTGCTGCTTTTGCCGCTGATCGCCATGCAGTTCACCCGTGAGGTGGCGTGGGACGCCGCGGATTTCGCCTTCGCGGGCGTCCTGCTGATCGGGGCGGGCCTGATCTTTGAGCTGGCGGTCTGGCGGACGAAGAAGCTGGCCTGGCGGTTGGCGATCGGCGGCGCGCTGGTCTTCGCCGTCCTGCTGATCTGGGCGGATGCGGCTGTAGGCGTTTTCTAGGGCCTCAACGGACACAGAGACAAAGAAAAGGCCCGCTCCGGTTTCCCGGGGCGGGCCTTGATCTTTCAGCCTGGGGCTGGGGCCGTATTAACGGCCGCCCGGCGTGCGGGGCTTCGGAGCCGGCAGCAGGCCTTCGCGCTGGGCGCGCTTGCGGGCCAGCTTGCGAGCGCGACGAACGGCTTCAGCCTTCTGGCGAGCGCGCTTTTCCGAGGGCTTCTCGAAGTGCACATGGCGCTTCATTTCACGGAAGCTGCCTTCGCGTTGCATCTTCTTCTTCAGGGCTTTCAGCGCCTGATCGACATTGTTGTCGCGGACGAAAATCTGAACCAGGGTTATCTCTCCTTTGGCCGCCCGCCGCGTCCTTTCCAAGGGAGACGGGCAGACAAAATAAAATCTCTCCCGAAAGTCAGGGCTTTCGGATGAAGGCGCGCTGATACACGACGCAGGGGGGCCTGTCCAGATCGTCACAGCCAATCGTGATGGCTCGAAATGCCCGCCGGAGCGGACTATTCTGGGGATATGACCCAGACCGCCGACGCCGCTCCCAAGACAGACTGGGCCTCCCGCATGGAGCAGGCCGTGCTGGACGCCGCCATAGAGCGCGCGCCCGCGCTGGGCTGGAACAGCCGCCTGGTCCGCGCGGCCTGCGAGGCGAACGGGCTTTCGCTCGGGGATGAAGAACTGCTGCTGCCGAACGGGGCGCGCGACCTGGCGGTCCTGCTGTCGCGCCGTCACGATTCGCGCGCCCTGCAGGCGCTGGAGGCCACGCCCGCGGCCACGATGAAGATTCGCGAGCGAATCGCCGCCGCCGTCTCGGCGCGGATGGAGGCGGGGGCGCAGGACATCGAGGCGGCCAAGCGCTGCGCCGGCTTCCTGACCCTGCCGACCAATGTGGATCTGGGCTTCAAGCTGGCCTGGGAGAGCGCCGATCATCTGTGGCGTTGGGCCGGGGACACGGCGACGGACCAGAACCACTATTCCAAGCGCGCCATCCTGGGCGGCATCCTGATCCCCGCCCTGACCATGCGCTGGTTCGAGGGGCGCGAGGCGGCCGAAGCCTTCGTCGCCCGCCGCATCGAGAACGTCATGGCCTTCGAGAAGTGGAAGGCGGGCAAGGACTTCGACGCGCCGATCAAGGCGGTGACGGACGCCTTGGGGCGGCTGCGCTACGGGGCGAAGGAAGCGTAGTTCCCTCTCCCGATGGGAGAGGGCTTGAGCCTCGGAGAGCCGAAGGCGATCCGCCAGGCGAAAGGGTGAGGGGCGTCGACTTGCCGTTATTCCTCGCCGCTCGCACAGTTACGCCATGACATCCTCGCGAACTGACCGTGCGCGTACGTTGCGCCAGTATGCCGGGCGTGCGGAAGAACGCGTCTGGGCGATTTTGCGCGGAGGAAGGATCGACGGCCACAAGTTCCGTCGCCAGCATCCTGCCGGCCCCTATTTTGCTGATTTCGCCTGCGATCCACTTCGCCTGATCATCGAGATCGACGGCGCCGTGCATCGGCTGGAAGAAGTCGCGGCGCGCGATCTTGAGCGGCAACAGGCGCTTGAGGAAATCGGCTGGACGGTGCTCCGCATAACCAATGATCAGGTTTACGAAGCGCCGGAAGCCTTGGTCGAAGCGGTGAAGCTGCACGCACATCGTCTTCACGGCTGATCATCGCCCCACACCCTTTCGCGCAAGACCGATCGCTGACGCTCTCGTGCGCTCAAGCCCTCTCCCATCGGGAGAGGGGCTAGAGAGAACCCAGCACCCGGTTCACGTGGGCCATCTTGCGACCGGCGCGGGCCTCGTGCTTGCCGTAGAGGTGCAGGCGGGCGTTCGGTTCGGCGGCCAGGGCGCGCCACTGATCGACCTCGTCGCCCAGCAGATTGGTCATCTCGATGCGGGCGTGGGCTTCGGTCGGGCCGAGGGGCCAGCCGACGATGGCGCGGATGTGCTGCTCGAACTGGTCGCAGACGCAGCCGTCCTGGGTCCAGTGGCCGGTGTTGTGGACACGCGGAGCGACCTCGTTCACCAGCAGGACCCCGTCACCCATGTCGAACAGCTCGATGCCCATGACCCCGACATAGTCGAGGCCGTCGAGGACCGCCGAGGCGATCTCCACGGCGCGGGCTTGCGTTTTCGCATCGACAGCGGCCGGGGCCAGGGTGGTCTTCAGCACGCCGCCGGCGTGGATGTTCTCGCCCAGGGGATAGACGGCGACGACGCCGTCATGGCCGCGCGCGGCGATGACCGACAGTTCGCGCTGGAAGACGGCGGCGGCCTCCAGCACGGCGGGGCGGCGGCCGATGGCGTCGAAGGCGGGCTCGGCCTCGGCGGCGTCGCGGATCCAGACCTGACCCTTGCCGTCATAGCCCTCGCGGCGGGTCTTCAGCACGGCGGGCAGGCCCAGCCTGTCGATGGCCTTGGTGAGGTCGTCCAGGGTCGTGACGGCGGCGAAGTCGGCGGTCACGGCGCCGACGGCGTTCAGATAGGTCTTCTCGTCCACCCGGTCCTGGGCCACGGCCAGAGCGGTCGGGCCGGGCGCGACCAGGGCGCCGGCCTCGGCCAGGGTCTCGACCGAGGCGGCGGGGACGTTCTCGAACTCGAAGGTGACGACGTCGCACAGGCGGCCCAGAGCCTGCAGGGCGTCGGGGTCGTCATAGGGAGCGGTGATCTGGGCGCGCGAAACGCGGGCGGCCGGGCAGTCCGGCTGGGGATCGAGGATCACCACGTCGAAGCCCAGGCGCGAGGCGGCCTGGCTCAGCATCCGGCCCAACTGGCCCCCGCCGAGAATGCCGAGGGTCGATCCGGGGGGCAGGGGCAGTTGGGGCAAGTCAGTCCTCGACGGTTTCGGCGACGGAAGCGGTCTGGGCGGCGCGGAAGGCGCTGAGGCGTTCGGCGAGGGCGGGGTCCGACAGGGCCAGGATCTGCGCCGCCAGGATGCCGGCGTTGGCGGCGCCCGCCTCGCCGATGGCCAGGGTGGCGACCGGCACGCCGCCGGGCATCTGGACGATGGAGAGCAGGCTATCCATGCCCTTCAGGGCCTTGGACTGGACCGGCACGCCCAGCACGGGCAGGTCGGTCATCGAGGCGGCCATGCCCGGCAGGTGGGCCGCGCCGCCGGCGCCCGCGATGATGACCTTGTGGCCTGCCGCCTTTGCATTGGTCGCGAAATCATAGAGGCGCTGGGGCGTGCGGTGGGCGCTGACGACCTTGGCTTCCCAGGCGACGCCCAGTTGATCCAGGCGTTCGGCGGCCAGCTTCATCGTCGGCCAGTCGGACCGGCTGCCCATGATGATGGCGACGGGCGGCGTCGAGGCGGTCATGCGAAGGCTCCCCACACGGAAAGCGGCCCGTTACAGCACGCGCGTTGCGCCCGCAACCAAGGTCGTTAGAATCATCGTCGTCGCGAGGGCCTGAGTCGCCCGGGATTCGCGACGCCGGAGCCTGACTTGACCGACGTGGCCGAACCGACTGCAGAGACCGATCTGCACGCCGAGATCGAACGGCTGCGCGCCGAAGTCGCCGCCCTGACCGCCCGCGCCGAGACGGCCGAGGCCCTGGCGGATCATGACGTTCTGACGCCTGCATTGAACCGGCGCGGCTTCATGAGCGTGCTGAGCCGCAGCATGGCCTATTGCCGCCGTCACGAGGTCGAGGCGGCGCTGCTCTATCTCGACATGGACGGGTTCAAGGGCGTCAACGACGGTCTGGGTCATGCGGCGGGCGACGCCGCCCTGATGGCCGTGGCGGACCTGCTGCTGGCCAATGTGCGCGAGTCCGATGCGGTCGGACGTCTGGGCGGCGATGAGTTCGCGCTTCTGCTGATGAACGCCGGCGCGGACGAGGGGCGTGCAAAGGCGCAGCGCCTGGCGGCGGCCCTAGAAACCGAAGGCTTCGTCTGGGAGGGCGCGACCGTGGCTCTGGGCGGCTCGTTCGGCGTTCGCGCCTATGCGGGCCAGACCGACCCCGAGGTCTGGCTGTCGGAAGCCGACGCCGCCATGTGGCTGAGGAAGAAGGCGCGCTGACGCCAAGTTTGCTTTAGCTGACCCATCCGTGCGTTGGGCACGTGATGTCATGGAGCAGTGCTCCGGCGTCGATGAGCAGGTTCAAGCTCGTGGCCATAGCCAGCGCGGCGATGGACAGGGCCAGTATCGTCAATTGAACGGAAATGCGGTGCGAAGCTGAGGGGGCTTTCATCATTTCTGTTCCGTTTCTTTGGCTCGATCAGATCAGGCGATGATGTCGGGCAGGATGCGGTCTTCGATCTTCACGATCTCGTCGCGCAGGGCCAGCTTCTTGCGTTTCAGGCGGGCGATCCGCAGCTGATCGGGGAGCGGCATGTGGCCGAGCGCCTCGATCGAGGCGTCGAGGTCGGCGTGTTCCTGCTGAAGCGCCTTGAGCGCATCGCGAAGCTGCTGGTCCTCGTCGGACAGGAAAGGTTGGTCGTCGTTCATGGCTCGCCCCGGAAGCCCCTTCTTATAACCGACCGGCCGTCAGGCGGGAAGGCGATCCGCCAGGGTCGTCAGCGCCGGACGCGGCACGACGCGGGCCCAGAGTTTCGCCGTCTCGGCCAGGCCGTCGATGGCGCGGCGCGGCGCGCCCGACGGCGCGGGGGCGAGGGCTTCAAGCTCCAGCATCAGGCGGCGTTCGGCGTCCAACTCCAGCGCCTTGACCTGCTGGCGCAGGGCCTCGCGGTGGTCATGGTCGACGTCGGGAATGGGCGCCTTCAGCGTGCGGCGCACGGCGCGCAGGGGGGCGACGACGACGGTGTCATAGGCGCGGGCGGCGTCACAGGCGGCCTCGATCGTCTCCTCGTCCGGGCGACGACCAGTGACGGCGACCCAGGCGGCCCAGAGCAGCAGGGGCACGTTCTGCTCGTTGTGATCCTGCAGGCTCAGGCAGGCCTCGGCCACGCCGGGGGCGTCATAGGCCGCGACGGCCCAGGTCCACAGCTCGCTCATGTATTCAGGCCTTCCCAGCGGCGCACGGCCGACCAGTCCAGACCGAACAGGTCCAGCGCCCGGCCGACCGACTGGTCCACCATATCGGCGATGCTCGTCGGCTTGGCGTAGAAGGCGGGCAGGGGCGGGGCGATGGTCGCGCCCATCTCGGCCAGGGACGTCATGGTGCGCAGGTGGCCCAGGTGCAGCGGCGTCTCGCGCACCATCAGCACCAGGGGACGGCGTTCCTTCAGCACCACGTCGGCGGCGCGGGTCAGCAGGGTCGAGGTCACGCCGGTGGCGATCTCGCTCATGGTCCGCACCGAGCAGGGGGCCA
>JALAGW010000342.1 GCA_022712235.1 Brevundimonas sp.
GCGTTCGACCCGTCCGCCAGAGAGGTTCCGGTCAGGGTCGCGGGGGTTACGCGGACCGTTCCAGGACTGCACGCCGGTGCAGCCTGCCCGTCATGGGCGCCGGGGGTAGCCGCAAAGAACGGCGCCTGCCCCGAGCTCATGTCCAACTCTCTGCGCGGGGCGTCGGTCTTCGTCGAAACGGTAAAACCATATCCACTCCGGGCGAAGGCCCGGCGCCCCGCCCAGCTCTCCACCGCCCGTGCAAGCACGAGGCGGGCGTCTCTGTTCCTTCTCCCCTTGCGGGAGAAGGTGGCGACCGAAGGTCAACGGATGAGGGGTCTCGCGACACGAGATGTCAGACCGCAAGTTGAGCGCTGCGCCCCCCTCATCCGACCTCGCGCTGCTCGGCCGCCTCCACCCGCAAGGGGAGAAGGAACCGGCATCGCACCCCGTCTTCCGCGACCGGTCGTCGCGCACGCAACTTTGACTGTTTCAAATCGGTTTCATCCCGGTAAAATGGAGGTGAAAGCCTTGCCGTGGCGGCCTCGTGCCCCCAGTTTGAGGTTTCCAGTCCCATAAAGAACCTTCACCGACGCAGGAGCGCCGATGCCGCATGCCGACAGCCTGATCATCACCCTGGTCGGAGGCTTCGTCCTCGCCTTCGTGTTCGGCATGTTGGCCAATCGGCTGAAGCTGTCGCCCCTGGTCGGCTATCTGGTGGCGGGGGTGGTCGTCGGCCCCTATACGGGCGGCTTCGTCGCCGACACCGAACTGGCGCCCCAGTTGGCCGAGATCGGCGTCATCCTGCTGATGTTCGGGGTCGGGCTGCACTTTTCCGCGGCTGACCTGATGAAGGTGCGCAAGGTCGCCATTCCCGGCGCCCTGGTGCAGATCGCCGCCGCCACGGTTCTCGGCTGGGGTCTGGGGCGCTTGCTGCTTGGCCTTGGCGACGTCGAGGCCCTGCTTCTGGGCTTCTCCCTGTCGGTAGCCTCGACCGTGGTCCTGCTGCGGGCTCTGGAAGAGCGCAAACAGCTCAAGAGCGACGCTGGCCGTATCGCCATGGGCTGGCTGATCGTCGAGGATCTGGTGATCGTCGTCGCCCTGGTCATGATGCCGCTGCTGATCATCGCGCCGGGCGAAAGCCTGAGCGGAGCCGAGCTGGCCAAGTCGATCGGCTGGACCCTGCTCAAGGTCGGGGTCTTCGTCAGCGTCATGCTGGTGATCGGCGCCAAGGTCCTGCCGTGGGTGCTTGTGCGGATCGCCCACACCAAGTCGCGCGAACTGTTCACCCTCGGCGTGCTGGCCATCGCCCTGGGCATCGCCTGGGTGGCCTACTACCTGTTCCACTCCTTCGCCCTGGGCGCCTTCCTGGCGGGCCTGGTGCTGAACAGCTCGCCGCTGGGCCACAACGCCGCCGAGCGCTCGCTGCCGCTGCGCGACGCCTTCGCCGTGCTCTTCTTCGTCTCGGTCGGCATGCTGTTCGACCCCATGATCCTGGTGCGCGAGCCCCTGGCCGTCCTGGGGGTTCTGGGCATCGTCATCGTCGGCAAGTCGCTGGCCGCCCTGGCCATCACCACGGCCTTCAAGCTGGATCGTGCGACCAGCCTGACCGTCGCCGCCGCCCTGGCCCAGATCGGCGAATTCTCCTTCATCCTCGCCGCCATCTCGGTGTCCCTGGGGGCCATGAGCCGCGAGACTCACGACCTGATCCTGGCGGCGGCCCTGCTGTCGATCTCGCTCAACCCCTTTGTCTTCGCCCTGATCGACCGGATCGGCGGCCGGGTGGTCACGCCGCCCAAAAAGGACGAACCCAAGGCCAGTCTGGCCGACGTCATGTAACGAAAAGAGGCCCGACGATCGCTCGCCGGGCCTCTTCCGCATCCGCGTCCTGCGAGGGGGGCTTACAGGACGCCGATCATGCTCGCGACCAGGGGGTGGCGCACGATGTCGCGTTCGGCCAGGCGGACCACGGCGATCTCCGGCACGGCCTCCAGCCGCTCGGCGATGTCCGACAGGCCGGACACGCCGGGCAGCAGGTCCGACTGATGCGGGTCGCCCGTGACCACCATGGTCGAGTGCCAGCCCAGCCGGGTCAGCAGCATCTTCAACTGGACGTAGGTGCAGTTCTGCGCCTCATCGACGACGATGAAGGCGTTGTTCAGCGTGCGGCCGCGCATGTAGCCGATGGGGGCGATCTCGATCAGGCCCTCGGCCATCAGGGCCTTGACCCGTTTCATGCTGAGACGGTCCGACAGGGCGTCATAGAGAGGGCGCAGATAGGGAGCCAGCTTGTCTTCCATGTCGCCGGGCAGGAAGCCGATGGACTCCCCGGCCTCGACGGCGGGACGGCTCAGAACGATGCGGCCCACCTTGCCGGCCTCCAGGGCCTCGACCGCCTTGGCCACGGCCAGATAGGTCTTGCCGGTGCCCGCCGGACCGAGCGCCAGCACCAGATTGGCGTGGTCGACGGCGGCCATCAGTTCAGCCTGACCGTCCGACTTGGGCTTGAGCGTCTTGAGATAGCCCTGATCGCGTTCGTCGTTGGAGGGCAGGGGCGACCAGCCGCCGCGGGGCGGCAGTCGCCGCACCTTGGCGTCCTGCAGGAACTCCCGCGAGTCCAGAACGCCTTCACGGACTTGATGCTTGATGGCCGAACGCTTGCTCATGAACGCCTCCAGGGCATGAAAAAAGGCGTGCCCGGCAGGGACACGCCTTGGTCGTCGGTGGGGGAGGAAGGGGCCGGAGCCACGCAGAGGCCGCCCGGATCGGCTGCAGGGTCGTCGCCGCAGCAGAGGCGTCGTCCTGGCACCGGTCGCGAACACGCCATGCGCATTCTCCAGCATATGACCGGACCGGGCTTGATCCGGCTTCGGATCCGGTGCCGAAATGGCGACCTCGAATCGCATCAACAGAATGATGCTAACGTAGTTTATGAGGGCTTAAAGCCATCATTTTCTGAAACATAGGTGGTGTTCGGATGAGTGTTTACAGTCTAGGCGACAGCAGGCCGCAGCTTCCGCCGGAGGGCGAATACTGGATCGCGCCGAATGCAACGGTTCTAGGGAATGTGATTCTGCATCCCGGCGCCAGCATCTGGTTCAACACGGTTTTGCGAGGGGACAATGATCCCATCGTGATCGGTCCCGACAGCAATATTCAGGACGGCAGCATCCTGCACACCGACGTCGGTTCGCCTCTGACCATCGGTGCAGGGGTCACCGTGGGGCACAAGGCCATGCTGCATGGCTGCACCATCGGCGACAACAGCCTGGTCGGCATCGGGGCGGTGATCCTGAACGGGGCGCGCATTGGTCGGAACTGTCTGATCGGGGCCAACGCCCTGATCACCGAGGGCAAGGTCATTCCCGACAACAGCCTGGTCATGGGCCAGCCCGGCAAGGTCGTGCGCGAACGCGACCCCGAACACATCGCCGTGCTGCGGATGTCGGCCGAACACTATGTGCAGAACTGGAAACGGTTTGCGGCGGAGTTGCGCGCCCTATGATCCGCTGAGAAC
>JALAGW010000343.1 GCA_022712235.1 Brevundimonas sp.
CCCCCTCGAGGGGGAAGGGAGCAGAGAATGCTTTACTCCGGCTTGCTCAGATCAATGCCGGCCAGCTTCCAGCCGAACAGGTTGCGGCGCTTCATCAGCAGGGAGACCTGCTCGTCCGGCTGGTCGTCTCGGGTCAGGGTGACGGCGAAGGTGTCGAGGTCACGATAGCCCCAAGACTGGCGCACCTTTCTGCTTTCCGTCTTCGGCGCGACCGGCGGTTCGACCTTGGCCAGGTCGGGCTTGGGCGCCTTGCCCTCCTGCACCATGACCGAAATGGCCTGGGGCGTGACGAAGGCGTCCACCGCGCCCGAGACCAGTGTCGGGGCCAGCAGCATGCCCAGCCCCGACAGACCGCCCAGACGATCGTCCTTGCGCATTTCAGAGACCATGCGGGCGCTCAGTTCGTCCTTCAGGCTGGCGCGAAAGGCGGGAAAGTCCACCTGGCGCTCCAGCGCCTGCTCGTCGCCGTTCCTGGCCGCCTGCACCAGGGATCGCGCCGCCAGCAGCGGCGACGCCGCATAGGCCAGAACGAAGGCCGCCACAGCGACGCCCCCCAGTCGAATGATCAGTTTCCGGTTCATCGGCCCTCCCCTGCCCTACGAACGCGACGGGTAAGCGACATGCTGCGACACAACCTCGAAAACCCCCAATGACATTAAGGGCATGGTTCGACGAGGGGCTCAAGGGCGTCGTTAACGCCCGGTGTCATTCGGGGAGGCATCCCCAGTTCAACCGTCATCCTCGGGCTTGACCCGAGGATCGAGCGTCAGGGCGCGCTCCTCCTCGCCAACGTCGCGCAGGCGGACAGTCCGATCCTCGGGTCAAGCCCGAGGATGACGGCGGTTGAGGTGGCGGCAGACAGCAAAAAGGCCCGCCGGATTTCTCCGACGGGCCTTGATGTTCGCACCTACGCGCTCAAGCAGCGCGAAGCGCGTTAGCGCCACTAACCAATGTTCGGCAGGGCCTTGCGCAGGTTCTCGGACACCTTGTCCAGGAAGCCTTCGGTGGTCAGCCAGGACTGCTGGTCGCCGACCAGCAGGGCCAGGTCCTTGGTCATGAAGCCCGACTCGACGGTCTCGACCACGACGCGTTCCAGGGTGGCGGCGAACTCGGCCAGCTCGGCGTTATCGTCCAGCTTGGCGCGGTGCGAGAAGCCGCGCGTCCAGGCGAAGATCGAGGCGATCGAGTTGGTCGAGGTGGCCTCGCCCTTCTGATGCTGGCGGAAGTGGCGGGTCACGGTGCCGTGGGCGGCTTCCGATTCCAGCACCTTGCCGTCCGGGGTCATCAGCACCGAGGTCATCAGGCCCAGCGAGCCGAAGCCCTGGGCCACGACGTCCGACTGCACGTCGCCGTCATAGTTCTTGCACGCCCAGACGAAGCCGCCCGACCACTTGATGGCCGCGGCCACCATGTCGTCGATCAGGCGGTGCTCATAGGTCAGGCCCTTGGCCTTGAACTCGGCGGCGAATTCCTCGTCGAACACCTTCTGGAAGATGTCCTTGAAGCGGCCGTCGTAGGCTTTCAGGATGGTGTTCTTGGTCGACAGATAGACCGGGAAGTTGCGCTGCAGGCCGAACGAGAAGCTGGCGCGGGCGAACTCGGTGATCGAGTCGTCCAGGTTGTACATGCCCATGGCCACGCCCGACGACGGGAAGTCGAACACTTCGTGCTCGATGACCTGGCCGTCTTCGCCCTGGAACTTGATCGTCAGCTTGCCGGGACCGGGGACCAGGAAGTCCGTGGCCTTGTACTGGTCGCCGAAGGCGTGACGGCCGACGACGATCGGCTGGGTCCAGCCGGGGACCAGACGCGGGACGTTCTTGCAGATGATCGGCTCGCGGAAGACGACGCCGCCCAGGATGTTGCGGATGGTGCCGTTCGGCGACTTCCACATCTTCTTCAGGCCGAATTCCTGAACGCGGGCTTCGTCCGGGGTGATGGTGGCGCACTTGACGCCGACGCCGTGCTTCTGGATGGCCTTGGCCGCGTCGATCGTCACCTGGTCGTCGGTGGCGTCGCGGTTTTCCATGCCGAGGTCGTAGTAGTCGAGGTCCAGGTCCAGATAGGGGAAGACCAGCTTGTCCTTGATCATCTGCCAGATGATCCGGGTCATTTCGTCGCCGTCGATGTCCACGATGGGGTTGGCGACCTTGATCTTGGCCATGCTCTGCCTCTGTCTCTTAATCAGGGAAGGAAATCGTGCGGGCGGTATAGCGAGACGCGCGCGCGGGCGCAAAGGCTGAGCGCCCTGATCGGCCCCCTGACGCAAAATCCCCCGAACTGACTTGAACCGTCGGCCAGCTTGACCGTTCATGGAGCCCGCCCTTCATCACTCCCCCCTTTCGCCTATGAGACGCCAGACATGACGCTTCGCAGCCTGTTGCTGACCGCTTCCGCCGCCCTGACCCTGCCGCTGGCCCTGGGGGCCTGTGGATCGAAGGAAGGCGAGGCGCCGACCTCGGCGCCCGCCGCAGCCGGCTCCGCGGTCGAGACGGCCGCGACCGCGCGGGCCGCCGCCGTCCAGACGGCGGCCAACCCGCCCAGCGTGACGCGCGAGTTCCGCGACTGGACCGCCACCTGCGACAACACCAACCACTGCGTCGCCTTCGGCCCTGCACATGAGAACATGGGCTTCGTCCTGGTGTCCCTGGCCCCCGGCGCCGAGGCCCGGCCCGTCGTCCACATGGGCGGCTGGGGCCTGGAGGACGGCGAGGGCTCCGTCTACGCCGAGATCGACGGGCGTCGCTATGCGGGTCGGAACGCGAAGATGGACGAGGAGGGCGACGTCGTCGCCTTCAACACTCCCTCGCCCCAGCTTCTGCACGATCTGGGCGGCGGCGCGGCCATGGCGCTGAGGCGCGGCGACCGGCAGATGAAGGTCAGCCTGGGCGGGGCCGCC
>JALAGW010000344.1 GCA_022712235.1 Brevundimonas sp.
GACTGCCGCAACGACACCGTTCAGGCGATGAGCCACGCCCTGACCCTGGGTCTGGCCAAGCGGTCGCCGATCGAGACGCCGCTGATGTTCCTGACCAAGGCCGAGACCTGGGCCCTGGCCGAGCGGATCGGTGGGCGTCCGCTGGTGGATATGATCGTCGAGGCCAGCCACACCTGCTATCTGGGCGCCCGGACCCATCGCCACGATTGGGGTTATGGCTGCGGAACCTGCCCGGCCTGCGAGCTGCGAGCGGCGGGCTATGGCGAATGGGCGTCGCGCGCGTGACTTATTCGGCCAAGGAAGTCTTTCTGACGGTGCAGGGCGAGGGCGGTCAGGCCGGGCGGCCCGCCGTCTTCCTGCGCTTCGCCGGCTGCAACCTATGGAGCGGGCTGGAGCGCGACCGCGCCACCGCCGTCTGCACCGGCGGCGAGCCCTTGATGCAGCTGGACGCGCCCCTGATCGAGGCCCTGCACGCGCGCGGGTTCGAGGTCGCCATCGAAAGCAACGGCACCCTGGTCGCGCCCGAAGGGATCGACTGGATCTGCATCAGCCCGAAGGCCGACGCCCCGGTCGTCCAGACCTCGGGTCAGGAACTGAAGCTGGTCTTCCCCCAGCCGCTGGCCATGCCCGAGCGGTTCGAGGGCCTCGACTTCGAACGCTTCTGGCTGCAACCCATGGACGGCCCCGACCAGGCCGCCAACACCGCCGCCGCCATCGAATACTGCCTGACCCACCCTCAATGGCGGCTCAGCGTCCAGACGCACAAGTATATCGGGGTAAGGTAGGGCGAGAAGCGGACATCACGAACGTCGGCAACGGGTGGTCAGCGGCAACCAGCTTCACTCGGGTAAAGAGCGGAGGGGGGCGGAGCCGGATGGGCGATAGTTACCGGCAAGCGGCCACCCGGCAAGTTGGAGTAGGACCACTCCTGCTGCGCCCAGCTCGCCGTTCGGCGAGCCTAGTTGGTGCCATATCCGATATGTGCCTTCGTCCCTTACTTCCATGATGGAAATGTCGCTGTCGACCGGGCCGTAGCAGCCATATGACGGGACGCGCAGGAGAGGCTTAACGGCTGCTTCAAGACGTTCCTGCTCCGCAGGCGACAAGAGCTTCTCCACGAGGCATCCTCCCTCGTCTCTGCACGGTTTCAACCACTTTCCGGTGAGATGGAACCGACCGTCTTCAGCTTCGACCACTCTGACCGTAGTGGCCACTCCACCATTAGCCAGTAGCGTGAAACGGAGTGTCGCTTCTTGGGCCGCGTTTGGCGGAGCTAGTGGGTTCTCATGCAGCGCCTGAAGTCGATGCCCAAACCAAAAAGCTTCGTCCGGTTCGAGAATTGGTCGCCAGTGAGCGGGGATGTCCCCGTGCTTAGGACACTCGCCAACACTAGTCTGTAAGGACGCAGGGAAGAACGGGGTGTCAGCAAGACTTGCGTAGAAGGCCGTCACGCTCCCGACCAAAGTCACGGCGATGAGTATGAAGAGGTCTCTTCGGAACATAGCGGTTCTCCCGGATCGACCATCAGCTTGAAGCGGTCACTGTTCAAGCTCCTCGAAGGTCGACAATGGGTCGAAAGCAGACTTAAGCCGCCAGCGGTTTTCCGCTCGCCAGATACGGCCCCACCGCCGCCATGGCGCGCGCGACGTATTCCGCCTTCTCGCCGACAGGGGCGACGTAGTGGATGGCGTCTTCGGCGTCCTGCGGGGTGGCCATCCGGGCGATCATCCAGGCGGCGAGGTATTGCGAGGCGAGGCAGCCGCCCGCCGTGGCGACGTTTCCATGGGCGACGAAGGGGGCGTCCACGACATTGACGCCGGCCTCGACGACCCAGGGTTTGGTGGTCAGGTCGGTGCAGGCGGGCAGGTCGTCGATCAGGCCCAGCCTGGCCAGCAGCAGGGTTCCCGAGCACTGGGCGCCGATCAGCTGGCGCGACGTGTCCAGTTTCAGCTGTGACAGGAAGGCGGGATCGGCGGCGTAGTCGCGGGTCCTGATCCCGCTGCCGATCAGGACGGCGTCGGCCTCGGTGAGGAAGTCCAGCGGTTTCTGGCGCTGGATCGTCACGCCATGGATGTGACCTGCGGCGTGGGGCAGGTGATGTGCGCGGCCCAGCCCTTGGTCTTCATCCGGTTCAGGATGCCCGCGGCGATGAAGCTGTCCAGCTCGTTGAAGCCGTCGAGTGTCAGGATGGCGATCTGCATGGCGGGCTCGTCAGGGGAGGGAGGCTCACCCTAGGCCGGGAATGGCGCGGACCGACAGAGCCGCTTGGCGTGTGAGCGGCCCTAGCAGGTCTTGCCCTGGCGCTGGCGTTGCTCGCAGCGGCGCTGTTCGCGTTCGAATTCGCGCTGCTCGCGCTCGCGCCTGGCCCTGGTTTCCTCGTCCGAGGTGGTGACGGCGTCGAAGCCCGCGCCGACCACGGCGCCGGTCGCCTTGGCCGTGCCGCCGACGACGGCGGCCCCGGCGCCGACTACGGCTCCGACGACGCAGCCCTGCAGCAACAGCGAACCGCCGACAACGGCCAGAAGGGCGGTCGCCCGCGTGAAGGACTTGGTCATGAGAATCTCCTGCTCCCCAGTCTGACGGGCAGAGGTGAACAGAGGCTGACGGCGCGAACATTTCGCCGTCATCCCGGGGCCGCGTAGCGGAACCCGGGACCCAGACGGTAGAGACGGGCGAGGGTAGAGGGCGTGACCAGAGCCGCCGCCTGGGTCCCGGATAACGGCTACGCCGTTTCCGGGATGACGGCAGGATTTACAAATTGTCGACCATGACCAGTTCGGCGTCTTCGCTGGCCGTGATGGTGATCGTCGCCTCGTCGACGATGCCGGCGCCGTCGCGGGCGTTCAGCTGGGTCCCGTTGACGTCCACCCGGCCCACGGCGGGGACCAGATAGGCGCGGCGACCGGCGGCCAGTTCATAGGTCAGGCTCTCGCCGGCCTTCAGCGTCGCCGCCAGAATCCTGGCGTCGGCGTTGATCGACAGGGCCTCGTCCGCCGGATCGCCCGAGGCGACGACGGTGAAGCGGCCCGAGCGGTCGCTCTTGGGAAACTCGCGTTGGCCCCAGGACGGCTGGGCGCCCGGCTTGTCCGTCTCGATCCAGATCTGGAACAGGGTGGTCGTCTCGTTCTCGAGGTTGAACTCGGAGTGACGCACGCCTGTGCCCGCGCTCATCACCTGAACGTCGCCCGCGCCCGTACGGCCCTTGTTGCCCATCGAGTCCTCGTGGGTGATGGCGCCGGTGCGGACATAGGTGATGATCTCCATGTCGGCGTGGGGGTGGGGAGGAAAGCCCGAGCGGGCGCCGATCTCGTCATCGTTCCAGACGCGCAGACGCCCCCAGCCCATGCGCTTGGGATCATAATAGTTGGCGAACGAGAAGTGGTGTTTGGCGTTCAGCCAGCCGTGGTTGGC
>JALAGW010000345.1 GCA_022712235.1 Brevundimonas sp.
AAGGGCCAGGACGTGCGGGCCACGCTGGACATCAGCCTGGAGGACGCCATCGCCGGGACGACGCGCCGCATCCAGTTCTCGGACGGGCGCATGCTGGACGTGAACATTCCCAAGGGGGCGTCCGACGGTCAGGTGATCCGGCTGAAGGGCCAGGGCGCGCCGGGACGCGGGGGACAGGCGGGCGACGCCCTGATCGAGTTGAAGATCGCGTCGCACCCTGTGTTCAAGCGCGACGGGGCGGACCTGACGATGGATTTGCCGGTGTCGGTTCCCGATGCGGTGCTGGGCGGCAAGATCCAGGTGCCGACGCCCGAGGGCGCGGTGATGATGACCATTCCCAAGGGCTCGAACAGCGGCAAGGTGCTGCGGCTGAAGGGGCGGGGCGCCTATGCCGGGGGCAAGCGCGGCGATCTGCTGGCCAGGCTGGCGGTGACCTTGCCGGAAACGCCGGATGACGAACTGATCCGCTTCGCGACCGAATGGCGCGACAAGCGCCCCTACAAGCCCGGACGCTGAGCCGACCCTTTTATTCTCCTCCCCAAGCTGGATACGACGATGATCGCCCAAGCCGTTGCCAAGCCTGACGCCAAGCCTGCTCGCCCGTGGTTCTCCGCTGGTCCGACGGCCAAGCGTCCGGGTTGGTCGCTGGCGGGGCTGCCGACCAATCTGCTGGGGCGCGGCATCCGCGCGCCGGAGGTGGTGGAGCGGTTCGCCCATGGTCTGCAACTGACGCGGGAGGTGCTGAGCCCGCCCGAGGACTATGTGCTGCTCTATACGCCGGGGTCGGACACGGGCGCGGTCGAGGCGGCGTTGTGGGGGATGCTGGGCGAGCGGCCGGTGCAGGTCGTGGCCTATGAGAACTTCGGTCAGGTCTGGGCGACGGACGTGCGCGATCACCTGAAGCTGGAGCCGGAGGTGCTGACGGCGCCCTGGGGCGAGCTGCCGGACATGACGCAGGTCGATCCCAGGAAGGACGTGGTGTTTCCGTGGAACGGCACGACCTCGGGCGTGCGGGTGGATAACGTCGACTGGATTTCCGACGACCGCGAGGGCTTGACCATCTGCGACGCGACCTCGGCGGCGTTCGCCATGGACCTGCCGTGGTACAAGCTGGATGTGACCACCTTCAGCTTCCAGAAGGCCCTGGGCGGCGAGGCGGGCATCGGCGTCATGGTGCTGTCGCCGCGCGCCGTGGCGCGGCTGGACAGCTATCGGCCCCAGCGGTCGATCCCCAAGGTGCTACGTTTGACGGACAAGAAGGGGTTTGACCGCACGCTGGCGGACGGGGTGGTGATCAACACCTATTCGATCCTGACCATCGAGGACTGGATCGACGCCCTGGAGTGGGCGAAGGGGGCGGGCGGTCTGCCGGAACTGATCCGGCGCACGGACCAGAACTATGCGGCCCTGGCCGAATGGGTGGAGCGGACGGACTGGATCGCCTTCCTGCCGGATCGGCCTGAAATCCGCTCGACCACGTCGGTCTGCCTGAAGTTCACCGACCCGCGCATCGCAGCGATGGACGAGGCGGGACAGAAGGCTTTCGTGAAGCGGTTCAAGGCCCTGCTGGAGAACGAGGGCGCGGTCTATGACATGGAGCCGCACCGTTATGCCCCGCCGGGCCTGCGTCTGTGGTGCGGCTGCACCGTTGAAACGGCGGACGTGGTCGCGGCGACGCCCTGGCTGGAGTGGGCGTTCCAGACGGCGGTCGGCGAACTGGCAGGATAAATCTGCGTCCTTGGGGGGACTCCTGACGATTCAGGGGTTATAGGCTCCCACCGCATTCTGGATTGCGGAGAAACGGTCTTGGCTAACGTCGCAGTGGTCGGCGCCCAATGGGGCGACGAGGGCAAGGGCAAGATTGTGGACTGGCTGTCCAATCGCGCCGACATGGTCGTCCGCTTTCAGGGCGGCCATAACGCGGGCCATACCCTGGTCGTCGACGGCAAGGTCTACAAGCTGGCGCTGCTGCCGTCGGGCGTGGTGCAGGGCAAGCCCTCGATCATCGGCAACGGCGTGGTCGTGGACCCCTGGCACCTGGTCGGCGAGATCGAGAAGATCCAGGCCCAGGGCGTGGCCATCACCCCCGACATCCTGACCATCGCCGACAACGCCTGCCTGATCCTGCCGATCCATCCGGCCCTGGACGTGGCGCGCGAGGCCGCCGCCAGCGCGCCGGGCGCCAAGATCGGCACGACCGGCCGCGGCATCGGCCCGGCCTATGAGGACAAGGTGGGCCGTCGCGCCATCCGCGTCTGCGACCTGGCCAACGAAGACGACCTGAAGATCAAGATCGACCGCCTGCGTTCGCACCACGATCCGCTGCGCGCGGGTCTGGGGCTGGAGCCGATCGACCCTGCGGCCCTGCTGGCGCAACTGCTGGAGATCGCGCCGAAGATCCTGCCTTACGTCAAGCCGGCCTGGCGGGTGCTGGATCAGGCCCAGAAGGACGGCAAGCGCGTGCTGTTCGAGGGGGCGCAGGGCGCCTTCCTGGACGTGGATCACGGCACCTATCCCTATGTGACCAGCTCCAACACCGTGGCCGGGCAGGCGGCGGCGGGCTCGGGCATCGGGCCGCGCGGGGTCGGCTATGTGCTGGGCATCGTCAAGGCCTATACGACCCGCGTCGGCGAAGGCCCCTTCGCCTGTGAATTGAACGACGAAGTCGGCGAACATCTGGCGGTCGTGGGCCGCGAGGTCGGCGTCAACACGGGGCGGGCGCGTCGCTGCGGCTGGTTCGATGCGGTTCTGGTGCGCCAGTCGGTGGCGATCAACGGCATCGACGGCATCGCCCTGACCAAGCTGGACGTGCTGGACGGGCTGAAGACGCTGAAGATCTGCGTCGGCTACCGCATCAACGGCGAGGTTCTGGACTACCTGCCGTCGAGCCTGAAGGATCAGGCCTCGGCCGAGCCGGTGTTCGAGGAGCTGGAAGGCTGGAACGAGAGCACCGCCGGGGTCCGCACCTTCAAGGACCTGAACGCCCATGCCCTGAAATACGTGCGGCGGATCGAGGAGCTGATCGGGGCGCCGGTGGCCCTGCTGTCGACCAGCCCCGAGCGGGACGACACCATCCTGATGCGCGACCCCTTCCAGGGGTGAGCCGAAGGTCAGGGGGCTGTGTCTCGATAAGGGAAACGGCCCCTTAACTCCCTGAGTTTACGTTTCAGGCTCCAGATGGAGCCGAGCCGTGTTCGCTTTAGACGCCAAGACGATGCAGAGGATCGCCCCGGTCGTGCGCCGGGTGATCATCGTCGACCCCAACCCCGCCGCTGCACGCCTGCTGTCCGATCTGCTCAAGGGATTCGGGTCGCGCGACGTGGCGGTGGAAAGCGACGAAGCGCGGGTGATCGATCTGGCGCGCGAGGTCGAGCCGGGGCTGATCCTGACCGAACGGGCAGGGCCGAAGCTGGACGGCGAGTCCCTGGCGCGGCGCATCCGGCGTTCCAGCCTGTCCTGCCGCCGGGTGCCGATCATCATGGTCACGGCCGAAGCCACGGCCAGCAGCATCAAGGGCGCGCGCGACGCCGGAGTGCACGAGTTTCTGAGAAAGCCCTTCACCAGCGGCGACCTGTTCCGCCGGGTCGAAAACCTGGCCACCAAGCCGCGCGACTGGGTCGAGGCGGTGGGCTACATCGGGCCGGACCGTCGTCGCTTCAACTCCGACGACTACGCCGGTCCGGGCAAGCGCAAGGCCGACAAGCCCGCATCGGCAGCCGAGGCCGTGGTGGCGGTCAAGGATCAGGCCATGCGGATTCTGGCCTCGGCTCTGGCCCAGTTCGATAACGACCCGATGCAGGCGATCCGCGCCATCAAGCAGCAGGCCGAGACGCTGAAGGCCCTGGCCATCAAGACCGGCGACGCCTCCTTGGCCATCGCCGCAGCGGGACTGGAAACCAGTCTGGCAGGCGGAGCATCGACCAAGGCGGCGCTGGCAGGGCCTGTCGGAGCGGTTCTGGCGCTGGCGCCGCCCGAGACATTGACCTGGGCGGGCTGAGTTTGCGCTAACGCCTTCGGCTGCTTGAGCGCTTAAGCGTCGACCAGGTTTCGCTCTTCAGCGGCGGCGCGCATGGCCTTTTGCAGCTTCTCGAAGGCGCGGACCTCGATCTGACGCACGCGCTCGCGCGACACGCCGTACTGGCCGGCGAGTTCTTCCAGCGTGACCGGGTCGTCCTTGAGGCGGCGCTCCGTGAGGATGTGCTTCTCGCGGTCCGTCAGCTCCTGCATGGCTTCTTCAAGCAGGCTCATGCGGATGGATTTCTCCTCGGAGTCGGCCAGAGCCGTTTCCTGAGACACCGCGTTGTCGTCGGCCAGCCAGTCCTGCCATTCGCTTTCGCCGTCGGCGCGCAGGGGCGCGTTCAGCGAGGCGTCGCCGCCGAGACGGCGGTTCATGTCGGTCACGTCCTGTTCGGTGACGCCCAGCTTGGTGGCGATGGCCGACAGGTGTTCCGGGTGCAGGTCGCCTTCCTCGAAGGCCGAGATCTGGCTCTTGGCCTTGCGCAGGTTGAAGAAGAGCTTCTTCTGCGCGGCGGTGGTGCCCATCTTCACGAGCGACCAGGAGCGCAGGATGTATTCCTGAATGGACGCGCGAATCCACCACATGGCGTAGGTCGCCAGGCGGAAGCCCTTGTCGGGATCGAATTTCTTGACGGCCTGCATCAGGCCGACGTAGCCCTCTGAGATCACTTCGCCGATCGGCAGGCCGTAGCCGCGATACCCCATGGCGATCTTGGCCACGAGACGAAGGTGAGAGGTGACGAGGCGGTGGGCCGCTTCGGGGTCCTGGTGCTCACTCCAGCGCTTGGCGAGCATGAACTCCTCGTCCTTGGTGAGCATCGGAAACTTACGGATTTCCGTGAGATAGCGCGACAGTCCCTGTTCAGGCGACATTACCGCGAGCGTCGAGTTAGCCATGAGACGTGGTCCCTCCGACCAAAAGCAAGAGCAGGCGTCGCGGCCATGACCACATGCGTGCGCCATCGCCTCACCCCTCAACCGATCCAGATGGGTATGGGTTGCCGCCTTGTGTAGGGGCGGATCGTCACACGAAGGCGTGACTGTGGCTCCCAAGCCACCCGTTTCGGGTGAAGGCTTATTAGCACAGTGTGTGTTGCGGATCAAATCCTCGCGCGGTGAGGCGTCAGAGTTCGGCCAGCAGGGCCTCCAGTCGCCGCATGTCCTCGGGCGG